>JBPEWW010000059.1:0-26301 GCA_052032275.1 Alteromonas sp.
GAAGAAAGTACGATGAGTCGTGCAGCGCATTCTGACCTAGGGATGACTCACCACTACAAGAAAGGCCATGAAAAATTCAAACGAGTACCTCCATCCACGGTTACTCTTTGATAGTAAGAACCGCCGCCCCAACGGCGGCTTTTTTGTGCCAAAAATATGGTAAACAAGCGTCACAAAATACAGTAGTTTGAATATTTTAACTTGTTGTTTTTGCGTAATTTGGTGTTTTTTGGGGTTTTACAGATTTTGAGTTGCTGTCTGGGTTTGTTTTTACGTTTAAATTGTTGATTTATCGTCGATTTTTAGGTTTGATTTAATGTCCGCCACCTAAAATGGGGTGTCAGGGGTCGGAGGTTCAAATCCTCTCACACCGACCAACTTCTCTCTCTCGAAGCGACACCCAAAGCTGTTACTGTCTTCAGTTAAAAGAAGCGCAGCCCTCTCAAGTCATTATCCAGCCCGTTATTTCTACTTTTGTGCTTGCCTGACAAGGCCATTATAATGCCCTGTACTTATAGCACTGAGATGTAAGCAAACCCACATCATTACGCCCGGTGCTGTCTGTAATCACGCTTATACCCAGTGATGTAGTCTGTATACATCAGCATTAATGCGATATCTCTCGCCCGTTTACATTTCAACATCGAGTCATCCCCTGTAATCCGTGCGCTGGCATGAGTGTCTTTGCGGAACCACTAATTGGTTAACAATGCACACAGCCCTTTTGGTACCTGCAGTAATGCTGGGCGTGTTTACTGTGCCTATCTCACATAACGCCTTCACCTTTAACAACGGATTAAAAAGTTTTTTATCAGAATGATATACAGTTTAAGTGGCTGATTTTAGTTGTGAACACTCATATTGGTAATATAGGTTCGTGGTGATTTTAGGTGTAGTTTTATATTTTTTATATAAAACCTGTTTGACAGGTTTGCGTCATTTGGTTAAAAATGTGTGGCAGGATGTTAATAAAATTACATTTCAAAAAGGACACGGGCACCATGCATCTCACCACACTCTACACAGCAGTAAAACAAGCATACCGGCGGCCAGCATTGGCAACCGCCGTTCTCTCAGCCGTCACCGTTCTCCCCGCTACCGCACTTGCACAGGAGTCAGAAAGTCAGCAGGCAAACGAGCAGGAAACGGAAGTCATTGAAGTGCGAGGGGTGCGGGGAACCATTCAGGATTCCATCAGTATCAAACGCGAATCGACCAGCATCGTAGATGGTATGACAGCCACCGATATCGGTGACTTGCCTGCATTATCAATCGGTGAGGCACTGGAAACCCTGACCGGTGCAGCGTCTCACCGGGAGCAGGGTGGCGCTACTGAAATATCCATTCGTGGCCTGGGGCCTTATCTTGGCAGCACTGTGATAAATGGTCGAGAGGCATCTAACGGCAGTGGCGACAGGTCAGTTAATTTCTCTCAGTTTCCGTCTGAACTTTTCAATAAAATAGCTATTTATAAAACCCAGGAAGCCAGCCTGATTGAAGGCGGGGTATCGGGTCAGATTGCCCTGGAAACGGTCAAGCCAATTGACTACGGAAAACAGCGTTTTCAACTGGAGTACAAAGCGAACTGGAACCCGGATAACAGTCAGCTGGAAGATCCCGAAACCGATATTGGCTCGCGGATTACCGCCAGCTTTATCGACCAGTACAGCACAAATTCACTGGGCGATATTGGTATTTCACTGGGTGTGCAAAAAAATGTAACCACTAATCCTGAGCAAGAGGCCCGCACTACCAGTGGTTGGCGCGACTGCCGAAACGATCCCGCGTCATCTGCCGGCGTGTACTCCTCCGGCAACTGTGACTCGGGTGACGGCGATCTGCAAATGGAGGTAGATCCTGAAACCGGTGAGGCGCCTGATGCCGGGGTGCCCTACCTGTTTGCCCCGAGTTCACGCTCTTATCGTCAGAATATCACCGACGATGATCGTGAGTCGCTGTTTGCGGCGCTGCAATGGAAGCCTAACGAGCGTGTAGAAATCAATATTGATGGTCAGTATTCTGACCGGGTTTTTACAGAGTCACGCAATGACCTGGTGTTTGCTGAAAACCGCCGTATCGATTCCCCCGATGTACCGGATGACGAACATTTGCCAGGCGATCTCATCGTAACTGATACCGGCGCCGTGCGTCAGTTCACCAATGAACAACGCATTGAGACCAATAGTTATTATCAGGAGCGGTTAGAAGAGTATAAGGGCGGCGGCATATCGGTTGAGTACGATGTGAGCGAGTCGCTGAATGTCTCTGCTGATTTCAGTGTCTCTAAAACCGAACGTCGTGAAAACATTATTCAGACCCGGTTGCAGTCTGAGCCGGTAGATATCTACGGAAACCCGGTACCCGGGGCGGCAAACAACGGGCGCATTGAAACCCGCACCGATATTATGCAAAACGGCTCACTCATTCCTATTTTTACTGTGCAGAACTTTGATGTGACCAACGCCGACCTGTACGCCGATAATGCACGTACCCGCCTGGATCTGAACCAGTTCAGGAACAATAAGGTTACCGCATTCCGAACTGATTTTGACTATATCCCGGATATGCAAATGTTCCGGGCTATCCGCGGTGGTATCCGGCTCTCCGAACTTGAGTACGACAGTGTGCCACGCGTTCGCGACCAGTATACCTTTGACGACTCTGAAATTGCTGCCGCCAGTAACCTCTGCCGAAATGCTGTGTTTCCGGAAAGTAACTTCTTAACCTCGGTTTCAGGTGGTCAGCCACTGATTACCAACGTCGATGAAAACGGCAATGTAATAGCACAGGGAACCGGTAATTCCTGGGCGACCTTTGATGCGCGTTGCCTGGCCTCAGCGTTGATTGGAGGGGAGCTGGTGATCCCGGAACCGGCCGATACCATTCAGAATGTGGATGTGAAGGAAGAAACGCTGGCGCTGTATCTGCAAGCCGATTACGACACCTTTGTGGGTGACTTCCCGGTACGGGGTAATGTCGGCGTGCGGTATGTCACTACGGATGTCACCTCTACCGGCCTGCGCGGCTCGTTAACCGCGGTCTATGATGAAGAAGGCAGTCTGAGCGATATTGTAGAGGATGGCAGCGAATTAACACCGGTGGTGGGTGGTAACAGCTATTCGGAGTTCCTGCCCAGCTTTAACCTGGTGGTGGATTTGCGTGACGACGTATTACTGCGCGCAGCAGTGTACCGTGCGATGTCCCGACCCGATCCTTCCAGTCTCGGTTTTGGCCGCAGTTTCTCCGGACTAAGTAACAGCAACGGCGAGTCCCTGGATGAGGCGGTCGGACTGGCGGTGGCGAATGGCAACCCGTCACTTGAGCCCCTAATGTCCTGGAATGCAGATTTGGCCGCCGAATGGTATCCCAACGAGGATACTATTCTGGCCGCGGGACTCTATTACAAACGTTTCCAGGGGGGCTTTGAAAATACCTCGCAAACCGAGACGTTTGAGGTGGATGGTCAGGCCATTCAGACCGTGGTGACCACCCAACAGGTGGCGGATGACAACTCTACCATCTATGGCCTTGAACTCACCGCCACGCATTCTTTCAGTTACCTGGACAGCTGGCTTCGCGGCTTCGGCTTCAAGTTCAGCTACAACTGGGCAGATTCTGATTTTGAGTTTGAAGATGCTCAGTTTGGCGCGTCCTCGGTATTCTCAGGCGACCAGCTGGTAGAGCGGGTTGGGCTGGTGGAGCCGGCTGAAATATTCGGCTTCTCCGATCAGGTGATGAGTGCGCAGGTTTATTACGAGGTGGGGGATTTCAGCGCCGCAGTGAATTACAAATACCGCAGTGAGTACTTCCAGCAGTTTATCTCCACCCCGGGCAACCTGCGTTTCATAGGTGATACCGAAGTGTTTGAAGCCCGGGTTGCGTATCGCCTGAATGAGCACCTGCGCTTTAAAGTTGAAGCCATTAATTTGTTTAACGAACCTAAGCGCCAGTTTAACCCAACCCGGGACAACTTCGCTGAAATAAACGTTTATGGTCCCCGGATCTTTGCCGGTGTGCAATACCGCTATTAACCGCAGATGACAGGTATGGCGTGACCAACGCCGGCCACGCCATGCCAACGACAATAAATGGAGACAGGTAATGTCAGTACATGAAAAAGTTGTGATAGTGACCGGTGGGGGCAGGGACATTGGTGCTGCCTGCGTAAAGGAACTGGCTTCCCGCGGCGCAAAGGTAGTGTTTACTTATCATGCCAGTGCAGAGCGGGCAGATAAGCTCACCGCACAGATAAAAGCTGATGGTAATAAGGCCACCGCCATGCGGGCTGACCTCACTAAGCAGGCCGACGTTACTGCGCTTATCGAGTCCACAGTGAAAACGTTCGGGCGCATTGACTCGCTGGTACATGTAGCAGGCGGGCTAATTGGCCGCAAAACGATTACAGAGATGTCGCCCTCTCACTGGCAGGAAGTCATGGATGTTAACCTGACCTCACTGTATATGGTTTGCCATGCTGCCATCCCTCACATGCCCGCCGGGAGCGCTATTGTGACATTTGCTTCGCAGGCCGGACGCGATGGTGGTGGGCGGGGGGCTGTCGCCTACGCCACTGCCAAGGGGGCGGTAATGACGTTCACCAGAGGCCTGGCAAAAGAGCTCGGCCCGGATATTCGGGTAAATGGCGTTTGTCCAGGTATGATCAGCACTGACTTTCATAACAAATTTACGCCAGACGGTGTCCGGGGTGATGTTGCCTCGGCCACGCCGCTCAAGCGGGAAGGCACTGCAGAAGAAGTGGCAAAGCTGGTCGCCTTCTTACTGAGCGACGAGGCTTCTTTTATCACAGGTGCCAATGTGGATATTAATGGCGGTTTAGTCTTTTCCTGATTTCGTGTGTGCTCCTCAGGAGTGTTCCGGGGGCGGGGTTCAGACCTTCTTCGCCCCCGGCTTTTTATCCTGATAAGGGGCCAGTGTAAGAATAATAACAGTACTCACCAAAGTACCCTGCAAGTAAAAGAGGCTTCAATTGAAGCCTCTTTTTTTATCCGTCCACAGGTTATTGCTACTCCACCTGGCGTTTCGCCTCGTGGCTGTCACTGTGCAAGGTGGTAGATGGAATAAAGCCCGCGGGTTTCATCAGTCTTGCGTTTGATCTCTTCAAGTGCTTTGGCTTCACTGGCATCAAAAAGCGCATTGATCAGCCGGTTAAAGTGATTGTGCATGGCCCGCCGCGCTTCGGCAGTATCCTTGTTCGCGATGGCCTGGTAAATTTTTGTATGTTCAGCCATACGATCTTCACTGCTTTGTGAACAGACCTCCGAGTAGGCGCTCACTATTTGCGGCACGCTTTTTCGAAGCTCCCAAAGATTTTCCACCGAGCTCACAATAGCCTGGTTACGGGTAGCTTGAGAGATGATTTCATGAAATCGTTGGTCGGCTTTATCCGCTAACGCGGGGTCGCGCATTTGTTCGAGTGTTTCGTGCAGCTGTTGCAGCTCCTGCTCCGAGATAGTAGCCGCGGCCAATGCGGCAGCTTCGCCCTCAATAAGCGCACGCGCCTGCGTGAGCTCAAACGCGCTAATATGTTCTTTTGAGGTATCCGGTTTTTCCCGCTTAAGTACATAAACACCTGAACCGGTTTTCACTTCCACCCGTTCCCTGACTTCCAGGGCCAGGATTGCTTCCCGGATGGTGGGACGGCTGACATTGTGCGCCTCCGCAAGTTCGCGTTCGGCAGGCAGTCTGCTCCCTACCGGGTAGATACCATCGTCAATTTGCTTTTCGATCTTTTCAACAATCGCCCAATATAGTCTACGCGATTTCATAACCGGTACCTTTTTAACATCTGGTAAGATAAATCTTCTCGATATTACCTTTATTCAAGGGAGAGCGCAAAGACCAAGTGGCCTTAACGCACGATAAAAAACTGTTTGGCAGCCCATAGTTGTTAAGCGGGGTCACCGTTGATATTCCAGTAGCCGATAAATCGCAACCCGTGGCATAAAGTTTATTTTCATTTTTTTTCATAGGGTTATGCAGACTTTGCTGTTTTGGTTTGGGCTTCCTATCGCCCGCAACCTGATGAGATTTCATTATAGGTGCAATCAGGCTTTGCTCTGTTACCAATTGACGATATCTGGTCTACCTGGTGACTTTGTCAGCCACTTCAGGTGATTTTCAGCCTTAACCAAGGTCCTGGTGTGCCCTTGCCCTCTGCCGGTTAAGACAGGGAGGCCCGGCACGTGGGAGCTGGCGCGGGCACGGGTAACTACACAGAAAAGCCGAGCAGGGTAATCTGCTCGGCTGCTTCAGGCTGGGTGCAACGAGCGTCACCCATACAGATCATTACGCAAGTTAGTACTTGTAACTGACACCAAAGGTTATGCGACGGTCGGTTAACCCTTGGAAACACAACAGAGCGCCACCGTTTACGCACGACTGTTCAACGTCTGATTCAGTAAGGTTAATGGCTTCGACCCCTACGTTCAGCTGGTCAGTTACGTCGTAGCTCACACTGGCATTCAACTGGCCCCGATCTTCCTGTACTACCGGGAAGCCCCACGGGAAGCTGGAGGTGCTGCCAAAGTCGGTAGAGCGGTACGCCTCACGCCAGGTATAACGAGCACGTGCAGACAACCCATACTTTTCGTAGTACAGCGTAATGTTATACGCGTTTTCCGACAGATCCAGCAGCGACTGCCTTGCCGTAACCTCAATGCCTTCAATCCCTGTAGTCCGCTCAAATACCGCGCTGGCCCGGCTGGTGGCGGTATCTACGGCTTCACCACCGGAGAACTCCTGATACGTGTAGTTAGCCATTATCCCAAAACCGGATGCCCAGCCTAAATCACCTTCAAATGTCGACAGATCATACTGAAACGCCAGTTCGATGCCCTTCTGGGTGGTTTCACCGGTGTCATTAATAACGGTCTGGGTAGGTACACAAAGGCCTACGCCCGGCTCCGGTCCAAATACGTTGATATCTGCGATAGGGTTGAAGATGCCGCCTGCTTCACAAGGGGCGGTCAGGTCGCGGTAGCCAGTTTGCGGATCTTCAAACGGGTCCACCTGGCGGGTAACGTGCAAATCTCCCCGTTCTTTGTGGAAGTAGCCGATACTCAGCAGGGCAGAGGGGGCAAAGTACCACTCGGCCGCAATATCGAATGAGGTGACCTCTTCTGGAACCAGGCCCGGATTGCCAATAGCTACAGCCGTATTAGGGCTGGTGCTGTAGGTCACCGAGGTAGACAGGTCGTTGAAGTCTGGGCGGCGGATATCTTTTCCCCAGCCAAGACGGACGATGACATCGTCGGCTACATTAGCGACCACGTTTACCCGCGGCAGCAGAAAGTCATAATCGCCTTCAGAGGTAACCTGAGAAACAATATCATTCCCCTGAGCATCTTTCGTCACTGAGTTGCCCGTAGATTCGACATCCGTTTGCAAGTAACGTAATCCGAAGTTACCCCGAAAAATGCCGTATTCGAAGTTTGCCTGAGCATAGAGTGCGTGGGTAACCTCTTCAATATCGAAAAAGCCACTGACCTGAGAGGTAGGCGAACTGATTGGCCCCCGGTCTGAGCCTGTCATCGCATTGTTTGCTTCAATGGCTGCGTTCAGGGCGGCCAGCACAGCATCCGGATCGGAGGCGGCCAGTTCCGGATTAATTAGCAAGAAATCACGGATATACAGCGCTCGGCCATCGGCTGAATTGAAGTTATCCGGGCCTGCAACTAACAGGTCGGCAAACAGGTTTCCGCGCGGACTGTCGTCCATGTTGCGCAAGCCCACATTCGAGCGGATTTGGTCTGACAGATTTGTTGTGCTGCTGTAGCGGTAGCCAAAGTCTACGGACGTGATGTAATTATCCATAAAGTAGGTGAAGTCAGTCCGGAAAGCATCTTCTGCATTTTCAGAGATATCCTGCCCAATGTTTACATCACGCAGGACAACGTTGGCAGGGTCGAGCAGTTGCTGAACCGTCGGCGCATTGGCTTCACCCGTGGCAATGCCATAGGTCAATGCACCGCCACTCAAGTCATACGCGAAGGGGGTACCGTTTTCATTCGATGAATTAGTCGCCACGTTGGGGTTAATGAAATTCAGGGTAGTGTTAAAGCTGGGGGTTGTAGAGTCAGACTGAGAAGTAGAAACCTCTACCGATGCTGTCAGGTAATCCCCTTGCCATTCGCCGCCAAGCCGGAAAATTTGACTCTCGGTAATACGAGAGTTGGTATCGCTGGAAAAGCGCAGGTTGGGATCGGAGCCGTCTTCTTCAACAGGGATCACACCGCGAAGGGCTGCCTGTATGCTACCAAGGTCCTGACCATCCAGCACCCCAAAGTCGACGGTTTCAAATGCGTCAGGTATCGAAATATTTCGCAACCCACTGACCCCGGAGGCCTGTACCCGGGAACTTTCCTGGCGGCGTTCCTGATCGTTTATGACTGCGTCAAAATACACTTTTGAGTTATCGTTAGGGGCCCATTCCAGGGTGCCCGCAAAATTCACTGTTTCGTATTCGTAGTTGTCGTAGTCCTGATTTAAAAACTGGATAGGCAAGAAGTCAAAAGATTGAGCACTGGCCGCGCCGCTATCGGCGGTAACAATGTTGTCACGGTCTGCGCGCGGACGAAATGCGGTGACGTCCTGCTCACTATAACTTCCGCTTAATACAACGCCGAATTCTCCTTTATCGGTAAACCAGTTGTCTCCCCAGGCACCAGAGATACGTGGCGTGATACCATCGGTGGACAGACTGCTGTGTTCGCCCTGTACCCGAACTGCTGCCAGAGTCTGGCTGAGTTGAAGCGGACGAATGGTTCGCAGGTTTATCGTACCGCCAACGGAGCCTTCGATAGTTTTCGCTTCCGGCGATTTGGTTACTTCAACCGCTGAAATAATGGCCGCGGAAACATCCTCAAAGTCGATACCGCTGCGTCCGGAACCTGACCCCACGGTGGACACACCGTTGATTTCAGTGCGGTTTGCATTGGTCCCCCGAATTTGTACACCAGTACCGACACCGGCTTCCCGCGTTATTTGGATACCCGTAACGTTTTCGAGTACCTCGGCAAGATTTTGGTCAGGCAGCTTACCAATATCAACCGCCTGAATAACTTCAATCAGGTTGTCTGAAGATCGCTTTTCGTTTAGCGCATTGGTCAGCGACTGGCGCATGCCTGATACTTCGATGATCTCCATATCTCTCTCAGCTTCGGCCTGTTCTGCTGCTGAGCCTGACTCCTGCGCAAAACTGGTTGACATCACGGTTAAAGTGGAAGCTGAAAGAATGCCTAATGTAATTTTTGATAGCTGATGTCGCATAATGTGTACCTGCATGTTCTTGATGCCAGAGCCTGCAACATCGTCGGGCTGACCGATTATGTTTACAAGCGATTTACTTAATACTTACAAGTAAAGGTGAAAAGGTCAACCTTTTGGTAAGTATTATTTGTAAATATTTTGAGTTTTGGTGTAACCAGTTGGTTGGGTGGTGGTTGGCGCTCGTTACAGTAGTCCGGGCTGCTCTGAAGTAAGTACTTGATATAAAAAGCTGCCTGAAGCACACAGCCAGCAATGTTTGTCGCCTTATGGACAAGTGATTAACTGAATTAGTTGCGACAAAAAATCAGCCAGACTGTTCCTGGTCTTGCTGGTAAACTGGTTAACCGGTTTGCCAGCAAGGGGAACGGCCGCGGCATTTAATGATTAAGCGCAGCAGGCGGTAGCAGTATCCGGCGCCCAGAGATGGCAGCTTCCTCACCGGCGGGCGAGGCGTAAGATTATGACCGTGCGGCTGGTGGGTAATCAGTCACCTAGGCTAAACCGAACGGACATGTAAAGAGGGCGGCCTTACGCTGGTCACGGAAGGCTGCTTCTAACACGCTGCACTTTAAGCGTGACACCTTGGGCTTACGGAGTCGTGCAGCGTGTTGTTACCTGGTGAGGGCTTCCACAGGGTTGACAGAGCTATCGAATCGCCTGCGCGCAAGCGTCAGTAATTGCCTGCCAGTTGCGGTTTGCCACCCAATTCTGTTTTGCCACCCAGGTACCGCCCACAGCAAACACGTTTTCCAGTGACAGGTAAGCCTGCTTGTTTTCCGGGTTGATGCCGCCGGTGGGGCAGAACACCACATCATCAAATACAGCGCCTACTGCCGCAAGAAAGGGGGCGCCTCCGGATAATGCCGCCGGAAACAACTTTTGCTCCCGAAATCCAAACTCCTGGGCCATCAGAATGTCACCGGTATTCGCCACTCCCGGTAACGCCGGAACCGGGGACTCAGTTAATGCGGCGAGCAGTCGTGGCGAAACGGCCGGAGTTACAATAAAGTCTGCGCCCGCATCCAGCGCACTGTGTAATGTTTTGTCATTAAGCACAGTGCCAGCTCCTGCCAGCAGGCCGGGTACTGATTCTTTAATTGCCCGCAGCGCATCCAGCGATGAAGCTGTGCGCAACACTACCTCAACCAGTGTTAAGCCTGCAGCGGCCATGGCCTGCGCAATGTGCACGCCCTCTTCGGGTGAGTTGGCCTGGATGATGGGCAGCACAGGCTGCGTCGACATGAGTTCAGAAAAACGGGGCATGGGATCTTACTCTCTGTGTAGATAAATCGGGTTAAGATAATAGTGCCAGTGGGACACAGCGAACCGGTTAAAGCTGATTGCATAACATAGCGCGACACAAAGCTGAAAAGCCCTAACGGCCGATGTGCCTGCAAAATCAGTAGGTGTTTTTTATGGTGAGGCCATCGCCTGGTTAAACTCGGCTTTTGGAGCTATCGCGCCTTTATGCTGAATAACAATTCCCGCGGCTTTCGCGGCGAGCCGGACTGCTTCACCAATGGGATGGTTAGTTAACCGGGCCCCGAGGTACACACCGTTAAAAGCATCACCTGCAGAGGTGGTATCGACCACGTGTGATACCGGGGAAATCTGGTGGCAGCGGGTGGTGTTATCGGTGTGGGTCACCACAGACCGTGGGCCGTTTTTAATCACCACTTCCTGCAGGTTGAAATCGGCATACAAACTAATCACCTCACCTGCAGAATGAACATCGTAAAGAGCGGTGAGATCTTCCACGCCCGGCAATGCAATGTCAGTGTAGGTCAGCGCTTTCTCGAAATGTTCCCGTGCGGTTTGTTTACATGCCCACAAACTGGGCCTGAAGTTGGGGTCAAAGACAATCGTCACACCGGCGTCACGTAACCTGGCAAGCATAGCCCAAAATGCTGTGCGTGCCGATGGTTCGACAACCGCAAGAGAAATTCCGGAGAAGAAGAACATATCGCATTGTGTCAGGTCGTTCATGGCTGCATCATCCAGCGATTGCATAATTGACCGTGCAGCAGAGTCACTCCGCCAATAGGTAAAACTTCGCTCCCCGCTGTCATCAGTTTCAATCAGATAAAGGCCCGGTGATTTACTGCTGCTACGAAAAACAAGGCGCGTGTTCAGCGCTTCCTCGGCGAAGGTGGAAACCATACTGTCGCTTAACTTGTCGTTACCTACAGCAGTGACGACGGACGTGTCGATGGCTGGAAATGCACGTTTTAAATACACTGCAGAATTATACACGTCGCCGGCGAATGATTGGCGGTATACTGACGGCTCAAGCGTCCGTAACTCGACCATACATTCACCCATAAAAGCTATTCTTTTCATGATCTGGACTCGCGTTGTAAAAGGTTAGGGGGAGTGGCGCCGGCACGTTGCAGGCGCCCCGAAACTCAGCCACCTAGCGCGGTGCACGCAGTGGTTCAATTTTCGGTATCAACACCCACACCGCGGCCATGGCGATAATGGCCAGAGAAGCCCCAATGACAAACGCAGGGGTATAATTCCCCCCCGCTGTGAGGTAGGGCACCAGTGAAGTCAGACCGACGGCCCCCAGCTTGGCGGCCATTCCGGAAAAGCCAGCTAGCGTACCAACTGCTTTTTTGCCCAGCAGGTCACTCGGTAATGTCTGCACGTTGCCGATGGCGGTCTGAAAGCCAAACAGAATTACCGCCATAATCAGCACGGCAATAACGGGCGCGCCGGGATCAGCCATGGCAATGAGAGCAGGCAGCATAATTAGGCAACCTAACGTAATAGTGAGTTTGCGGGTTTTGTCCGTAGACCAGCCAGCTTTGAGGCGATTTTGCGCCAGCAGGCCACCAAACCATGCCCCGAACATCGCGCCCACATACGGCACCCAGCCGTAAATACCAATGGCTTTAACGTCCATTCCATACACTTCGTTGAGGTAAATAGGGATCCAGAAAACAAACAGCCACCAGATAGGATCAATGGCGGCAGAGGCAATGATGACGCCCCAGCTTTGTTTACGCGAGAGTAGCTCAAGAGTCGACGGGTTGTACTCTTCCTGTTCAGGAAGTTGCTCATGTCCCGGGGTAGGTACACGTTTCTGCCCGGTAAGAATGTATTCCCGTTCTTCTGCCGTGATCCAGGGGTGTGTGCCAGGGGGAGCTTTTACCAGAATCACCCATGGGATCAGCCATAAAAGCCCCACCACGCCCACAATGACAAACACCATTTGCCAGCTGAAATACACGGTTAAAAAAGCGATGAGTGGGATAGAAATAATGCCGCCAATCGCCGCCCCTGAGTTAAACAAACCCTGCGCAAAGGCCCGTTCCTTTGTGGGAAACCACTCAGCATTCCCTTTCGTTGCGCCTGGCCAGTTACCGGCTTCAGCTACTCCCAGCACAGCCCTGACAATGCTAAAACTCAGCACACCCTGGGCAAGCGCGTGAGCCACGGTCGCCAGCGACCAGACTCCGATGGAAAGGACAAAGCCCACCCGGGTGCCCACCCAGTCAAAAATTTTGCCGAAGATAGCCTGACCAAACGCGTAGGCAAATACAAAGACGATGGAGATATTGGCATAGATTTGTTTACGCTCCAGTGACGTCTTGTCAGGGAACAGATCATCAACAATGGCCGGCCAGAGCACGCTCAGTGTCTGGCGATCGATGTAATTAATAATGGTAGCCAGTGCGATCAGGGCGATGACCCACCAGCGTAAGCCTTTAAGTTTCATAGCTTATCCTTAAGAAAATCTTCGCGGGGTGGACTGAACATATCGATTAAAATGCCGCCTGTGGTGCATACAGCGCCATGGTCCACATTCGGCGGAATCATACAGCTGTCGCCAGCCTTTACGGTTTTGGTTTCATCACCAATACTGAACTCGAATTCACCATCCAGTACGTAGACTACCTGAGAGTGCCGGTGTTTGTGGGTGTAGCCCTCGGCCCCCTTATCGAACCAAACCTTTACGGCCATGAGTTCATGGTTATAACCCAGGATCTGTCGCTTCAAGCCACCACCTAAGTCTTCGACGTCAAGTTCGTTACTAAATAAGAACTGTGAGCTTTGTTGATTCATTATATGCACTCCTAGGGGCGGCTCAGCGCGAAAACAGCCATGCGGCTATCCAGCGACAATGAGTTGTTTTGAAATTCAAAGCTGACGCTTTGCGGTGCGTCCGCTTCGACAATGCGGTTAATGGCTATCAGGTACTGGTGGTCAGCAACAGTGACTGCAACCAGGGTCAGGTTGTCTGACTGCGAGGTACTGAGTGCAGTTACCTGACTACTGGCGTCCAGGGTATATTCCTTACTGGGGTTGTATTCGCCGTGGGGCTCCAGAACTGACACGAACCGGTGTCGTTGTTTGTCGGATACCCGGCGGATAAACCCATGTTCGTTGCGAAGGTTAAAATTAGGGTCACTGGCGCCAATCTGGGTAAACAGAAAATCTTCATCGCCATCGGTGATACTGGTCTGGGTGTAAAAGCGACCGTTGTCATTTAACCACGTGACTTTAGCCAGGCCGGGGCTCGGCGTGGCCTGACCTTTCAGCCACAAATGCTGATAGCCATTCGCTTCACCTAACGCATTCAGGGTGGTAGTGCTCGCATCAACTGGGAAATTCGTGTCGATTAACTGACCCTGGTAGTGCAGGGGTAAATCCAGCTGATGTGCGGTTTCGGACACCACGTCAAATAAATCGATAGCCAGGGTTTGCTGCAGTGCAGGTAGCTCGACCAAAGCCAGCGTCCGCGTCAGTCTGACCCCCTCATACGCAGAACTGATTTCTGCGCTGGCAACTGTGCCATGCTCGTTAACCGCAAAGAAATTCAGGGTAGGCGCGTGCTTGTTTCCGGTTTTTACGTCGCCGCTGAAGTGGCTGGTTTCGTCGACAACTACCGTATTGTGGGCCACAGTTTGTTTCGCATAGCTGTTGTTTTCCGGCAGGTAGCGACCGCCATACTTCGCTTCAACATTCAGAAAACGGGCTGCGCCGTAGTCGGACACCACTTCATTACCGTGGTCATAAAATTGCCAGGTGAGTTTATCGAAGTGGCCGTGCCCGAGACCTTGCGCCGCGGGTTTGTACAGCAAAGCCTGATTGCCGTCCAGTTCGCTGCGCATGATTACCAGTGCCCCCTGTTTGCCGTCACTGCCATCGCCAAACGCGATTGATTTAAACGGGAAGGGCGCGGCCAAACCCGCATCGAGAGCCTGCGCAACTTTCAAACCGTCACCGGTCAGAATAATCTGGTTCTGCTTTTCTGCGATGTCCAGATAGCCGGGGTCGTTACTGAGTCCATAGGCCACCGCTACGCCGTGCACAAGCTCAATGGTGTCAATACCTTTTGACTTAATCGCATCGTTAATCGGGAAAAACAGGCCGTTGTAACTGAGCTGAATAGTGGTGTCGATTGCCTTTAGCAGCACCTGATTGCGGTATTCAAAAATTTTTCTTTCAGGCTCATTGTTTGCAATGGCGCGTGCAAAGGTGACGAACGGCTGTAACGCATACCGTTGGTAGTAGGGCCCTTCATTGTAATAGCCCTGCGGTGAAAAGAGTTCATCTAACTGTTTGAGGAAGCCACCTTTGCCTGACTTCTCCAGATCATACAGCGCTTTCTCAACCCATTCAGGCTCATTCAGTACATAACCGGCCATACCAACGCCGGCCGTGGCCCAGGTGCCATGGTTATGAACTTTATTAAATGTAGACGGTTGGCCTTCTGAGAGAAACAGTGCGACCGGTTTTAGCAAATTGTTTTCAATTTCCTGAATTTCGTCCGCTTTAAGTGACGTGTAAATAAGGTCGTAAGCCTGAATGGTATGCACCAGCCACACGGCTTCATTAAGGCTTTGCCAAAAGAATTTACCAGGGTTTTGTGAATTTACCTTTCTCGCCGGGTGGACGTCCAGCGTTGGGTAGAGCCGGGCATACTCCAGCAACATATCGCGCACAAAATGCGCATATTTTTCGTCCTGGCTGAGCTGGTAGATGACCCCGGCATGATACATAAGCTGGTAGTTTTTCTTATGCCGCTCATGGGTGTATCCACCGCCTCCGTCTTTAGGCACGGGAACGGTAACAGGTTGTTTAATCTGTGCATCTACCTGAGCCTTGCGCGCCTGGTAGGCCTCACTAAAACGTCCGTTAGCGTCAATGGCGCTGCGCATGGCATCAACATCGCCAGCGGTGATGACCAGGTTTGGATGCGCCGCGCAGACGCTCAGTGAAAACAATGTGACGCCCGCCCCAATAAGCAGCGTTTTACATTGCACCATTAGTCTTTGAATTAGCATAGCGTCTACCTCTGTCGCTGATTAATAACGCGGTTGTTGTCCAGTGCCGCCGTATGCGGTTCCGGTGCATGAAGCTCGGTCACAACGGGAGCGTTGGTGGTATCGAACGTGTTGTTAACCACCGATGTGATGGGCTCACCCACGGTATGCTCAATGATCACGGGAGCCGAGTGGGCAAACGTATTGCTATTGAGGCTGGCGACCTGAACACCATGCAGATAGACACTGGCTTCAGATTTGTTGCGTTTGCCGTGGCCTGCGTTTCGCACTGTGTTATTTTTCATAACCAGATGAGGGCCAAATGTGCTTTCGTCGGTCCCGCCCCGATACAGCTGCATGATGGCACAGTGTATGTCGGTGAATGTATTGTTGTGCAACGTAACGTACTCGGCATTGTAAATACCGAGGTCCTCGGTTTCCTTATTGAGACTCAGGATATCGCCGGTTACGTCAGAAAATCTGTTGTTAACCAGCGATATCTCATCGGCAAAGGCGCCTTTGCCAGAGGTAAAGAAATTAAATGTGTGATTCACATTGAGTTGCGTAATTGTGGAATTCAGCATTGCAAACCGGTAATTTTCTACCATGCCCCACTTTTTAGTTCTGACAACGCTATTGCCAGAAGCGTCGGGGCTGCTGCTACCTGAAATGTGTACGCCATCCAGCTTAAGGCTTCCGCCATCGTGAATTTCAAACAGGGCCGAGCGTTGAAATGTCAGTTTTGCAGTGCCCGGCGATTGCGCTTTGATAGTCAGCGTCTTATCCACAGTAAGCAGTTTACGAACATCATAACTACCAGGGGCTAAAGCCAGTACATCACCTGTCTTGGCCTGTGCTATCGCTTCATAAAGCGCGTCCGGGGAAGCGCTCACGCTGTGCGTCTGGCCCGAATCAAAGGCCACCACCGCTGGCTGTTTTGAATACCAGCTAACCCCGGTCTCTGATTTACTGATTACCGGTAAGCCTGGTTTGGCGCCAGCGCTGATATTGTCATCAAGCGGGTAGAGCAACCCGTTTTTATCGCGCTTAACGGCCACCTCTTGGGTAGTAATGCCATACGCCAGTTGCTTTGGCGGCTTGGTGTTGGCGACGTTGTCCGCAAAGGTGATGCCGCTGACGTCATCAAATAAGGTGAAAGGCTGCGAGCTGGTCTGATTAATTATCAAGTTGTTCTTCATCACGCTGTTTACCGGCACTGCAGAGCGCTCAGCGTCACTCCCGGCGGCCAGCTGAATATGAGAAACATTGACAAAGGTATTGTTAGCGATGACCGCATTGTCTACCTGATGATAGCGATTGACCGGCGAGTCGGGCACCCCGTTCATAACGGTCAGGCCTGAACCAAAACGATAGCCAGTAAGGCCTTCAAGGTAGTTATTGCGCACAATCTGGTCTTTGTTGATAACCCGGATCCCGCCGGTATGATCTACTCCATTACCAAAAAAGATATTTTCTTCGATAATATTACCGTTACCGTGGCGGAGCGTCAGGGTACCCCGCGCCTCATAAAATACGTTGTTGCGCAGAGTATTTTTTCCTGATTTCACCGAGATGATTTCGACTTCACCATTAGTCTGTTCGAAGACGTTGTGGTCGACCATAGTAAACGAATTGGTGAGTGAATAATGACTGGTACCAATCCGCAGCGTTTCCCCGCCATTGGAGCCCAGTGTCGGACGATAGCCAAAGTAGTTGTGGTCAATACGGTGGTGATTTTCCTGACTTTCCTTGCTGTCCAGTCTAACCGCAACAGCCACGCCTCGGTTGCGCTTACCCACCAGATGGCTATGGTCAAAACGGTTGTGTTTACCATACAAGGCCACCCAGTAATCCGTTTCGCGTTTGTCCGGGTTACTGTAATTATCGATAACCACTTCCGTAACCCGCGAATGATAGGCCAAATCGTCTTTGTTGCGGCGAAATGCAATGACTGCACTACTGGGCGTGTAACCGTTTTTGAATACCAACCCTGACGCAACAAGATACTGGCCTGCCAGCCTAAGGTTTGACTGGCCGGTTAAAATTACTCCGCCCTTGGTCTCAGCGGTCAGTGTTATCGGCGCATCTTGCTGGCCTTTGCCCTGTAGAAGAATTTCAAAATCTTTCCAGTTACCGTCCTTTAATACCACCGTATCACCGGCGACGAGGTTTGCGGCAATGTCGTGGTAGGCCTGTTGGTTCTCGACAAAGTATTGCTTGGCTGCCACTGATGCAGAGCAACACCATAGTGCCAGCATACTAAGTTGCTTCAGGTAAATTTTTTTAGTTAGCATAATGATGTTATCTACCTTGATGTTGTAGGGTACTTTCTGTGGTGAGTGACTTAACAGGTTGCCGTTGCCGATGACATCGCGGATTCGGCGAAGCCGCAATGTGTGTCCTGTCCTTCAGCCGGGGTAAACCACCGTGCGGAAGGCGCCGTATCAGGCGGCATCGCTATTTGTTAAGCTTACGAAAATAGTCAAATATTTCAGGTACATTACCGTTACCCATACCCGCATCGAATGCGGCCTGCAAATTACCTGATGAGCCCTCGGCTATTTTTGACTCGGTTCCGAGGTCTTCGACCATTTTTAGAAAGTATCCGAGATCTTTATTCGCGTTAGCGATAGAAAAACCCAGGTCGCTAACATTATCTACGGCATAATTTTTACAAAATTGCATAAATGGCGAGCTGGATGGGCCGCTCGACATGATGTCGAACAGTTGTTGCTTATCTACCCCCGCGCGCTCAGCAACTGCGAAGGCCTGTGACATCGCACAAACGGTGGTCATACCCATGAAGTTATTTATAAGCTTGGTAGTATGACCTGCGCCCAGTTCGCCCAGGTAGAACACGTTCTCACCCTGATCCTCAAGTACCGGTTTTACCTTTTCAAATGTCTCTTTATCTCCAGAGGCCATTATATTTAGCAGGCCATCTTTGGCATGCGCAGGCGTTCGACCCAGTGGGGCGTCGATCATTCCGACGCCTTTACTGGCCAGATCGCTGCCTATCTTGCGGGTCGAAGATGGAACAGAGGTACCAAAGTCGATCACTACCGCGCCTTGCTTAATACCCGCTAAAATACCTTCATCGCCATACACTACTTTTTCAACAATCGCTGAGGTAGTGAGACAGAGCATGACGATATCAGCCTGATTTGCCAGCGCTTTCGCTGACGCTGCGGCTTGCGCACCTCTGTTGACACAAGCGGCAACGGCATCTTTGTTGAGATCCATGACAATCAGTTCGTAACCTTTCTTCTGCAGGTTCTCTACCATATTGCCGCCCATCAGGCCGAGTCCTATAAATCCTATGACAGGTTTTGACATGAATAACTCCTAAATATCTGTATGCATACAGCGCAATATAAAATTAAAAGAGCCAGTAAGCGGGGCTTGGCTACTTTTCCTCGTTCCAGGTTCAGTGCCATCTTAAGCCTGCTGGCTTCGTGCCTCTTACCGGCACTGGGCCGGCGCCAGCGCTTCGTACCCAGTCACCCGGCAGGCAAGCTTTAGTCCTCACCTGGTAAACCGATTTTCAAAATAGAACAACACCTCTGATACCAATCGGTCTATTGAAACCTTAATCCTGTCTTGCCAATCTGTCAACCAATGTTTTAAATCTTGGTTGAGTTTGTATTAATGTTGTAAACGGAATTGATGCCCGTAGAGCCGGGCTATGCCAGTATATTTCTTTGTTAATTAATTGCTTAGGTTGGTGTGAAAGCGAACTTCTATGAGTGGCGCGATGCGCTCCCATACGCTATGCATCGGGACAGGAATAAAAAGCTCACACGTCAAACTGGCTCTTGTGAGAGGTATTGGTAAGATGGGTCTGCGAGCAGGACGCAGGCATGTTCCGGCTGGAGGCTGTGGAAATAAAAGCTGCTGTTGACAAAAAGGGGCGCGAAGCCCCTTTAATACTATGAAATTACCTTATCGTCTTAACAGCCTGACCAGACCAATCAGCATAATGCCGAATAAAGCCAGTGTGGAGGGCGCTGAAACAACCGCCAGACCGTCTGCATCCACCTCAAAGAAAAGCTCCAGTTGCTCATCAGGCTCAAGACTTACCGCCAGTGATAATGGTGTACTTGATGAGAAAGTGTTCTCGGGGTTTTCCCCGAAGATTTCCATAAAATCATCATATATCACATTGCCGAAGCCATCTTCAATATACACAGAACCATAGGCCAGAGATAAGTCACTGGGTGCGCTGGCGAAGGCATTGAGCAGCATATCGATGATGATCGAGAGGGTACCAGTGAGCTGGCTCTGTGTGGAGTTGGTTACCGACAGGTAGCCATTGGTCAGGTAGCCTGAATCGGCGAAGCCAGAGCTACCATTAACGTTACCTGAGGCGTTTGCGCCAATTAATCCAATGCTCCCGGCGGGAAGCGGCGCGCTGGCAGACAAATCTCCGCTGGCGCTGGCGCTGCCACCGCCTCCGAAGAAGATAAATGAGTCAAAGAAAATTGACTCAAAGTCGTCGATATCGAAATCGGCGCTTACCGAGACATCTACTTCAGCATCATAGCTGGCCACAATGGCAGCCTGTGCTGAGAGACTGTATAAGAACGCAGTGATAGTGAGTGTAAGGACAACTGCTAATTTTTTACTTGTTTGAATGTACGACATAATATCTTCCTGCTTAGTTTCTGGACGGGAACAATCCCTGGGTGGCAATAATGCATCTTAGTGTGTTGAAGGGCTGCATGTTATTAACTGGTGTAGCAGCGCCGGTGACAGCGACACTTGATGAGTGCAATGCTACGTTTGGATCCTCATTGACATAGGCGCGACCGTTGCTACGGGTACGGGCCAGGGTATTATTAACGGGTGAACTGGAGCGGGCAGAGGAGTTGGTGGCCTGCACCTTATGATCGTGGGCGGGCAGGTGTGCCAGGGTCAGGGTATTTGATTCAGTACCGGTGCGCTGGCCCAGTGAATAAGCAGACAATCCCGGGCCGTTGCCTTCATGCACGGGCGTGCGACCCCGTACGTCAGGCAACGCGAAGGTCGTTCTGCCATCGCCGCCGTAGGTTGTGCCCAATATAGAAAAAAGTGCCTGGTTTTGTGAAATTGGTAATATTTGACCATTGCACTCAGCCCAGCCCCTGGGCGCGAAGGTGAAGCCGACAAAACGAATTTCACCCAAAAAGGGTTCCGCGACGACAGGCGTAGCAACCTGCAGGGATGCTGCCGCGAATGCCACACTGCAAATAAATGATAGCTTTTTCATATCAGACTCCTAACTCCGGCTTGGGTACGTGCCCACCAGGGCAATAATGCAGTTTAGGGCAATTACGGGCTGCACATTGTTGACAGGGGCGGGCGCTGGGGTGCCTGCGTTGCCTAAGGTCTGCGAGTTCAGCGTTTTATTGGGAGTACGCGATGAGTACATGCGCTCCGCAGCCAGTACCCCATCGGCGGCATTGTCTGAGTCCCCGGGTGCATTTGAGGCAACTACTGCGTGAGAATGTGCAGCCATAGTGCTTGTAGTTAACTCCGTCTGCTCAACGCCCACTTTTACCCCTTGTGGGTAGGGAGAAAGGCCCGGGCCAGTACCCGGGTGAATAAGTGCCCGCCCGCGCATGTCCGGCAGGCCAAAGGTAGTGCGGCCATCGCCGCCATACATAGTCCCCAGCAGAGAGAATAAGGCTGTATTTTGCGAGATGGGAAGCAACTGACCATCGCAGAAGGCCCAGCCCCGCGGCGCAAAGTTACCGGCAAAATAACGCATCTCACCTATCATGGGGTCCTGAGCAAAGGTTGGGGGAGCCAGCCATAACAGGCTAAGCAGCGGCAATAGTGTTCTTATTAATCTGTTCATGCGAATTTCCTCTTGCTTAGTCGGCAATTAATTTCTGGAGGGGTAAGTACCAACCAGGGCAATAATGCATCGGGCCGTAGTTGAAGGCTGTATATTGGTGAACGTCTGCCCGCTTCCCGCCGACGTTGTTGGCTTGGAATTCACGGTATTCGTATTATCGTAGGTGGTGTAAATATCGGCGGAGGCCAGTGATTTATTGGCGGGCACGTTGCTGGTGGCATTCTCTGAGGCCACCTGCATGGTGTGCGTGTGCGCCGGCAGATTAGTCGCACTTAACTGCTTGTTTTCAGTGCCGCCCCGGCTGCCCTGGTTTCGCGGGGTGAGCCCTGGTCCTGAGCCAGTATGCAGCGCAATGCGTCCGCGCATGTCAGGCAGAGCAAATGTGGTTCTGCCATCCCCGCCATAGGTTGTGCCCAATAAAGAAAATAACGCGGAGTTTTGGGAAACTGCGAGTAATTGCCCGTCACAGAAGGCCCAGCCTCTTGGCGCAAAGTTGCCTGCGAAATAACGTATTTCACCAAGCATCTGATCCTGAGCGACCACGCTGGCAGTGGGTAACGTGCTGGCGAGCAGCAGCGCTGTATAAATTATTGTTCGTATAACCGACATCATAAGTCACCTTTCCTGAGTACTTGTAAAGAAAGCGAACAACCACAGCGGGGGCGTACACACCGCAATGCATGCTCAATTTTTGGCCTTGCAGTAACTGCGCCAGTAAATTTTTACTTTTTATTTACATACGCTTATAAGTAGACTTGGGGCGGTGCAGTGAAGGAGTGTAAAAATTACCGACAGGCGTGCTGGGCGTCGGATTAGCCAAAAGTCACATAGGGCGACAAGACATAGCCCATAATCGCAAAGCCAAATATCCCCACACTCAATGTCAGGTGGCCAATCCGCGATGAGTGCAGGTAACCACTGGCACCAATACAGATAAACAAGCTGAACTGACCGGTAACATAGAGCAGGGAAAACAGTTTGTGACGACGACCAAATACGGTATCGAGCATTGTTTCAACGGGAACGGTGTCAGCCGGTAGTGCCGCATTGAGTTGCAGGATCCCCCAGCCCACTGCGCTTAAAATGAAACAGCAGGAAGCGACAGCTGAGCTGACAATGGTCACTTGCGCCGCCCGGGATTCGGTTCCCCGCATTGTGATCAGGGCGCCCAGAAACACCAGTGAAAAGCCCCCCATGTAGGTACAAATGGTGGCCAGTTGGTTCAGGATAAGATGAGCCGCTTTTAAGTCCATGATAAGCGTTGTGATGATATGCGTGTTCAAAAAATAAGCGCAGAACGCCGGCAATTCAATAAATTGCTGTGAATACCTGTGAAAACGACAAATGCGGGGAGTTTACCGCCAGATGGGGCGGGGCGCAGTAGCCTGTGCGGTTCTCAAGCGGCCAGCGTCAGGTGCTTTAATTGGTATTTTGTACAATACCTAAGTATCGCCTTAGGTATTTTCGTGCATAAGTTAATTTAGTTTAATTCTTCGTGTTCTCACCGAGTGAACTAAAGAAATCTTAGGAATATAACCATGTTGAAAATTGTTAAAACTTCTCTGATTGTTGCTGCGTCTACTCTGGCTTTTTCTAATGCTG
This sequence comes from Alteromonas sp., assembly GCA_052032275.1. Lineage (GTDB taxonomy): Bacteria > Pseudomonadota > Gammaproteobacteria > Enterobacterales > Alteromonadaceae > Alteromonas. The sequence goes on from JBPEWW010000059.1 coordinate 23,002, forward strand.
CGCAAGCTAATGTAAACGACGCACTGGCAAACATCTGTAATATTGTTCAGGCTGACGACAAGGGCGAGCTGCGCAAAAAAATGCGTAGTGTTCAATCTGACTACCGCCTGAAGCTGCACGATTACTACACAGGTATCAGCTGCAATGGCGACAGCCTTATCCGTACCGCAATAAAAAATAACGCGGTTGAAGTTGGCACGCTGCTGGTTAAGAAAATGCCCAGCCGTGACCTGTCTGCTCCTGAAGCCGATGGCAAAACACTGCAAGCGTGGATTGCCGAGCAGGGTCTGCAGAGCAGCCCCATTGCTGCGGAACTGAATGGCCGCATTTAAGCAATAACCGAACTCACACCATGTGAAATCCTTTCAACATGGTCGCGGAGTCCTACTCCGCATCGTAGCCCCGCAAGGGGCTACACCCTTTTTAGGGGCCCGCTTTTTTCCGACTGTCTGCGTCGTGTCCACATCATCAACTCTGACAAACGAGCCTATGCCTGCGCTCAGCGGCGCATTCCAGTCATGACTGACCCTCTCAATGTTCTTCTGCGTAATCTATTATTCATTTAATCGCTAGCCGGTGACGCAAGCGATGCGCGATCTGCTGCATCTTGCCGACACCGGTAACGGTGGGGATTGTGGCGAGGTTACTGTGCTTGTCACACTCGCACCGGTTGGGGTGTAACAGGCAGAATTGGGGGCACGTATGAATAAGTCAGGGCTAATCTTAGCAGCGTGGCTGCTACTCACGGGGTGTCAGACTCAGGACTGGCGTACGGCCAGCCGGGAACCCGCAGGGATCGCTCCGGATCCTCAGCAACACCCTGCAGCAGTGATAGAGGTGTATGCAGCGGATGCCTTTAGCTGGCGAGGCTGGTTTGCGGTACATACCTGGCTGGCGGTCAAACCCGCTAATGCCAGCGAGTATGTGGTGTATGAGGTAGTAGGCTGGCGCGTAAAACAAGGGCTGCCCGCACTGCGTGAATACCGTACCGTGAGTCCCGATCGCTACTGGTATGGCGCGCGGCCGGAAAAAGTTCTGAGCGTACAGGGAGAGCAGGCGCAAATGCTGATTGCCGATATTCAGAAAGCGGTTCGCAGTTACCCCTATGCCGATGAATACAGCGTGTTTCCTGGACCAAACAGTAATACCTTTCCTGCCTGGGTTGGACAGCAGGTTCCCGAGCTGGGTTTACAGCTGCCGTTTCGTGCAATAGGCAAGGACTACATCGATTAGCGTAAGCAGTGCTGTGAACGGGCAATACACCGACATCTCACCGTGATTATACGCTTCCAGCACTGGTTTTGGTCGCATCAGTAGCTTCATCTAATTACATGTGGCATCCCACGCCATGTGGGGGGAACGCCTCATAGACGCTTTCTGACGGTTAGTAAGATAATGCAATCAAAGTGCGGTAATTAATCTGACAGTTGGCGCCATAATGTGCGATAATTGATATGATCATAATTATACTTATGTCTATTTGACTTCGAGGTTTCATGCTGTTCGATCCCCGTAACCCTAATGAGCTGGTAAATGTAAGAAACGTACTTGTGCCTGACGTTTTTCCGGTAGTCTTTGAGGGCCAGGAATACTTCGTACATATTAGCCCTTATGTTTGGCTAAGGCCCTGGGAAGGGAAAGAGCATACCGGGTTCTCGGTGGGACTGGTGGCCGGGTGTCCAAATGCCTGTCGCGCATTCGGCACGCTGGATAAGGGCTACCTTGAGTGTACACTGGAGGATATTGAGCAGGCCGCACTGGAACGCATCGCCACCCTGGGTAGCAGCTTCTTTACCTCGAAAAGTGCCGGCATTACTTCACTGGCTGAATATCACAGCCCGGGGTATACCCTGGTTGATGAGGCCGACGAACACAAACGGGCTTTCGATAAAGGCTATCGTTATGTAGTGCATGTTTTCCAGTTACGTAGTGCGGGAATGCGCAATCATGTGTGCGACTGGTATTTTTATGGCAGACCGCAACGTGAAGTGATATTAAACCGACTGCGTCAGAATGAAGGCTCTCACCCCGATGCCATGCATTTTGAAGTCAACGAGTTACGTACGGAGCTGCCTGAAAGCGCCTGAGTAATTCTTTAACGGTCTTTTTCCTACTGTCTTCAAGTACCTATATCTCACTGGTTAATCTTATCCAGCCTATTGCGCGTACTATAATTAAATGTAAACTTGCGTCCCTTCAGTAACGGTTCGGTATTGGTATGAAAAAACCTATAGTTGTGCGAACGTTCAATAAAGCTCAGATCCAGCGTGCAGAGGTCATTTCCGGCATTTCGCCGAATGCTATGCGGCGCGTGTTTGGGGGCTGGATCCTGTTCGCTGGTGGGGTGGCTGCAATTGTGGCCGTGGCACCGGAGTTAAGTGCGCAGTTTATTATTATGACAATGCTGGTGCTGGTTGCGTTTACAGTGGCCATGTTTGCACAAAGCCGGATTGCAGAAGGCTGGCCTTCAATTATTTGTGACGATGAGCATGTGTGTGTGGTGAAAGATCCACAAGCCAGGGAGTTTATCTGCGTGCCCGGCCATTTGGTTTGTGATGTAGAACCCACACTCATTAAACCCAATAAAAAAGCCGTGGCGATTAAACTAGATACCAGGGTGCTGACAGACGCTGACGTCGATATTCTCAATCAGGCGGTGTGGCCTCGTGACGATAGGGTACTGGGGCTGGCACATTTCAAACGACGGGAACAGGTATGCGAGCGTGTACGGGCGTGTCTGGCATCCACGCTGAATACGGATGTCAGAAATTCCGTGTCTGGCCCGGCGGCACCTGGCCCAGGTTAAGCAGTGTCAGGTAAAAAACCAGGGTTCGCTACCCAGAACCGGGTTCATCTGCTACGCTTTTTAAATACTTGGGGTAATTAAGTACCTTGCATAGTTTGTGCATGGTGAGCTTGCCACTGGTTGGTAAAGCTAACGTTATTCTCAGCATCTGCAACCGTTTTCAGGCGGTAGAGAAGGACCCCAAAGGAGACACATTCATGGAATCAGTGAGCCTGCTTAAGGTACTGGTGATCGACGATAACCCCGTTATAGCAAGCCGGTTAACCACCATGCTGAAAGGGCTGGGCTGGTCTGTAGATTTTGCCGCCAGCGGTGCCAGGGCACTGGAATTTGGCAAGCAGCAGCAGTACGATGTGGTGCTTTGCGATGCCCGCCTGCCTGATATGCAAAGCACAGAGTTGTGCGTAATTTTGAAACAGGAACAACAGTGCTGCCGGGTAGCCATTTTGCTGGCCGACAGAAGCAGTCCGGACATTGAGCCCACGGCACTAGCC
>JBPEWW010000006.1:0-3397 GCA_052032275.1 Alteromonas sp.
GTGCGCATCACTGCAACAAGGAGCGAAGTGTGTCGCCTGTAAAAAAGAATAACAACGAGCCGGGTAAAGCCACTGAACACCCCGATACACCAAGTGCCCTGAACGCAGAATTTGGCGGCAACGAGCATGCTAACCTCGCGGCGCTGGGCGGGATCCTGCTGGTGCTGGCCGTGGTTATTGCCATGCTGGTTAAAAACTCTGGTTTAGCCGCGTGGTACGATGCCTTTTTGACCATCCCTGGGGTCGTTAAACTAGGCTCTCTCGGTGTCGAAAAGCCGCTGTTTTTATGGGTGAACGATGGGCTGATGGCAATATTCTTTTTTATGATTGGGTTAGAGCTTAAAAAAGAATGGCTGTTTGGCGAATTCAAAGACCGAAAGCGTGTGGTACTGCCCCTGGTAGGCGCCTTAGGTGGCGTGGCTTTCCCGGCGGCCATTTATCTGTATTTCAACGCCGATACGCCGGACGCGGTTGCCGGCTGGGCCATCCCCACCGCTACCGACATCGCGTTTGCACTGGGCGTGCTCACCATCTTAGGCAGCCGGGTGCCGGTGGTTTTAAAAGTCTTTCTGATGACACTGGCCATTCTCGATGACTTGATTGCTATCATCATCATCGCGTTGTTTTATACCTCGAACTTATCTATGACCTCGCTGTTACTTGCAGGCGGGTTTATAACCGCGATGGTGGTGTGCAACCGGATCGGCCTGAAAAATTTAGGGATTTATGTACTGTTGGGTGTCGCCATGTGGGTGTGTGTACTGAAGTCCGGGGTGCACGCTACACTGGCCGGTGTGATCACCGCGTTACTGATCCCTGCGACTGGCAAAACGCCCACGCAATCTCCGCCGTGTGATACCGTGCTGCACGCTATTCACCCGTGGGTAACACTGGCAATTGTGCCACTGTTTGCATTTGTGAATGGCGGACTCTCATTCGAAGGACTTAATCTGTCACGTATTATGGAGCCGATTCCGCTGGGTATTGCCTTAGGGTTAGTGGTGGGCAAACCGATTGGCGTGATGGTGTGTACCTGGCTGGCAATTAAGCTGCGACTCTGCCAGCCGCTGGTGGGGGTTACCTGGCTTCAGATGCTGGGGATTGGGTGTTTATGCGGCATTGGCTTCACCATGAGCCTGTTTATTGGTGGTCTGGCGTTTGCGGAAGTCGGTATTGGGTATGCGCGAATAGACAGGTTGGGCATGTTAGCAGGTTCACTGACCAGTGCCGTATTGGGTGCGTTGATTTTATATTATGCCAAGCCAGCCACACCACGCCGCCCGGTCTGAACTCATATCGGCACCGGGCTGCGCGCTAGCGGATGCAGGGAATAACAATTTAAAGGTTGAGTATGTTGAGAATCGTCTTATTTATTGGCACTAACATCGCGATCATCGCATTGCTGGGTGTAACGTTCAGTTTGCTGGGAATAGATAGCTTACTTGCCCAAAACGGCATCAACCTTAACTTGCAGGCGCTACTTATCTATTCATTGGTGATAGGTTTCACGGGATCGTTCATTTCATTGGCGTTATCAAAATTTCTCGCCAAAAAAACCATGGGTGTCCATGTGATCGACGCCCCACAGAACGAAGCAGAGCGCTGGCTACTTCAAACCGTGCAACGTCAGGCCGGGCAGGTCGGCATCGGCATGCCTGAAGTTGGAATATTTTACTCGCCGGCGCCGAATGCGTTTGCCACCGGCATGAATCGCAATCATGCGCTGGTGGCGGTCAGCGCCGGGTTGTTACAGCAGATGACGGATGAGGAAGTGGAAGCCGTGTTAGCGCACGAAGTCAGTCATGTGGCTAACGGCGACATGGTTACCATGGCCCTGTTGCAGGGCGTGGTAAATACCTTCGTTGTGTTCCTGTCCCGTGTGGTGGGCTTCATTGTCGATCGTGTGGTGTTTCGGGTAGAACGGGGGCATGGACCGGCATTTTGGATAGTGTCGATGATTGCAGAAGTTGTGCTGGGCTTGTTAGCTATGATGCTGGTCATGGCCTTTTCTCGTTATCGTGAGTTCAGAGCCGACGCCGGCGCGGCATCGCTGGTAGGCAAACATAAAATGATTGCAGCACTGCGGCGTCTGCAGCAGTCCCGGCACTCGCCCAATATGCCTGATGAAATGGCCGCGCTGGCCATACATGCAGGTAAAATTCATGCCTTGTTTGCCAGTCACCCTTCATTGGAGAAACGGATTGAAGCGCTTCGCCAGGCGCAGTGAGTGCATCATGGCCAATGGAGTTGTGGCTACGCTTCTGCGCCCGTCAGTGTCTGCTGGAGTGAAGGCATGAAAGCTCTGCGCTTTAATCAATACGGCCCACCGGATTGCCTGGAGCTACGGGATGTCGATAAACCCACACCACGCAGTGGCCAGGTGCTCTTAATTAATTCTGACCCCAATTTCCGGCGTTGCACACCCGGTTTGTCAGCCACGCCCTGACAATATGCTGTATGTGCGTCTTAAGCTGCTGTGGCCCAAAGTCAGACATGTCATTATGTCTGGAATGGGCAATTTCTACCACACAGCTGCCAAATTCTGCCTGTTCTGTACTGGTTGGTAAAACACCTGGGTCAGCTTCGAAATCACTTGCTCTGATCGTCAATACCTGCACCTTGTTGGTTCTGGGTAGCGGCACCCGGCGATGGTCTAGGGTTATAATTTTTTCTACAAACAATGGCGAACCGCGTACCAGCCAGGCTGATATATCTCCACCGTTGGAATGGCCCGCCAGCACTAAGTTGTCAAAGTCATAGCTATGATAGCGAGTACTCAGCTCGTCGCGCACGACTTTCAGTGTTTGCGCACCCCGGCGCCAGTTTTCTGAACGCGTTTGAAACAAATCTCCCGAAACGGATAGCGGCGGATCACCCGGCAGTTCATGGCCAATGGCGACAACCAGATAGCCTAGTTCCACAAACGTGTCTGCAAGAAATTTATACTTGGTATGAGGCACGCCGTAACCGGCACTGAGAAATACAACGGGACATTTCGAATCTGCAGAACAACCAAAATGGGCTGCAGGGGTCGCAATGTCGACTGGTATGCTTCGGTCTCGATGTGTATCGATGATTTCTTCGGCGACCGCCATTGAAGAAAATAGAATCAGTGTACAAGCCAGCAGTCGATACATAGTTTTCCTGGTTAAGTCATTGTGTTATCGGGAGTAAGAGTCGACGATAGCCCACCGCCCCATGCTTGTATAGCTGCTCGTGAAAATTTGCAGAAACTTGGCATGGGCACTGACCGGACGGTTCTGATAACTACAATGCGAACCACTGGACTTTGTATGTGGTGGACTGATTCAGGGGTGTGACGAGAGTGTAACCGGGCCGCTCGTTTGACCGGCCATGAAAATATCACTCCTGCGCCAACCGGCAATCAGTGTCTGGG
>JBPEWW010000060.1:0-5664 GCA_052032275.1 Alteromonas sp.
TCGTCGGTCATCAGGCCTTGTTCGCGCCATTGCGCAAACAGCTTGTCGCACTCCTTCGGCTGAGACTGCCCGGACAACCAGATGTCATCGACCTTAGCCAGCCAATACACCGGATTGGTGGCCTTTTCCAGCTGGTATTCCAGGTACTGGCACGTAAGTGCCGCGCCCATATTGTCGCGATAGCTGGCAAGAAATGCCTCTTTATGGCCTTTGTCGGCCAGGTATTGCAGCCAGCGACGCCGGAAACTGTACACGAAAGGGTCGCCATCGTAGGCCGACAGGAATTGCTCAATTTCATCGCGCTGGCGGATGTTCAGCTGGCGCAACAGCCGTTGACGGAGGAGATAAGGGTATAAGGGGTACCCTTCCAGTGCTTCAAACTGGCTGTTTAACTGCGGAAACCGGCTGGTGGGAGTGGTATGGATTGCCTTTTCAAGGGCAAGAAATGCCTCGCGCCGGGCATCATTGCCATCCTGCGGTAACACCGGGGCAGCGCTGGCCATACCGGTGGCTACCGCCCATATCAGGGCCAGCCACTTGCTCACATGACTAATGAATCCTGGTTGTTTTACCTTTACTTCCATTATTGCCATCCTACCCGAGAATTGCTGATAACGTCTGCGCATGCGGGTAACTGCATGCGACTTTCATACCGCCTCGCGCAGCTTTACTGCTGAAGCGTAATTGCACCAAAAGTGTAACGCGTACGTTCCGAGTTTGCTGGCGGAACCTGTTGCCTTCCGCTGTGCTCTATATGGTGGTTTGTTATTGTTAGGATTGGCGATCACCATGAGTCACTACCATTATACTAGGTAGTTAGATGAATTCGAGCTTGAATTTTGTTCACAAGCCGCCATCTTTTGCGTAAATTAAACAGTTGTTTGAATTTTTCATTGAAATTTCGTGTGGCTTTGACAAGAATCAATCCACCCTAACGCGTCAGCACAGATGACCGGGTAGTGAGGAGACGGCGAAACGCCGTGCTTTCCACCTTGTACCCCATACCGGGCAATACCGTGCTGGCACCCTGGCCAATGCCAAAGGAGATGATAATGATATACGAAGGCAAGAGTCTGACCGTCAGCCTGCTTGACGACGGATTTGCGGAGCTGGTGTTTGATGCCGCCGGTTCGGTTAACAAATTCGACCGCCAGACCGTAAGCGAGCTGGATGAGGCCACGCAGGCACTGAAAAGCCGCGACGATGTGAAAGGCGTACTGGTACGCAGTGGCAAATCCGCATTCATTGTGGGTGCCGATATCACCGAATTTACCGATTTATTCAGCAAAACTGATGAAGAAATTCTTAGCTGGGTAGGCAAAACCTCACAGGTATTCGACCGTTTCGAAGACTTACCCTTTCCTACCATTGCAGCCGTGAATGGTTTTGCACTGGGCGGCGGGTGTGAAATGACCCTGGCCTGTGACTTACGGGTGGCCGACACCTCGGCAGCTATCGGGTTGCCAGAGGTGAAGCTGGGCCTGATGCCAGGCTTCGGTGGCACCGTGCGTCTGCCCCGTCTGATTGGTTCTGACAATGCGCTTGAGTGGATGACCACCGGTAAAGATCGCAAAGGACCACAGGCGCTGCAGGAAGGTGCCGTAGATGCGGTGGTAGCCCCGGATAAACTGCGCGATGCAGCACTGGCGATGTTAAAAGATGCTGCGGCGGGCAAAATTGACTGGGAAAAACGCCGCACTGCGAAAAAAGCGCCGTTATCACTGAATAAAAACGAAGCCATGATGAGCTTCTCTACCGCGCAGGCGATGGTTGCCGCCAAAGCCGGTAAGCACTATCCGGCTCCCCACATGATGGTGGAGACGGTTAAAAACGCTGCCGGGCTTGACCGTGACGGTGCCCTGAAGCTTGAAAATGAAGGCTTCGTGAAACTGGCCAAAACCGATGCCGCCAAAGCCCAGATTGGTATTTTCCTGTCTGATCAGCTGGTGAAAAGCAAAGGAAAGAAGCAGGCGAAAGCCTCTGACAAAGCCATTAACCTGACCGCGGTTCTGGGTGCAGGCATCATGGGCGGCGGTATCGCCTATCAGGCGGCCTCTAAGGGGCAGCCGGTGGTCATGAAAGACATCAACCGTGAGGCACTGGATTTAGGCCTTAAAGAAGCCGCAAAAATTCTGGGCAAGGGGATGCAGCGTGGCAAAGTGGATGCGACCAAAATGGCCACTACGCTTAATGCGATCACGCCTACACTGGAGTACTCCACGCTTAAAGATGCCGATTTGGTTATTGAGGCTGTGGTCGAAAACCCGAAAGTAAAAGGTATTGTGTTAAAAGAAGTGGAAGACACGGTGGCCGATGATGCCATTATCTGCTCGAATACCTCTACAATTTCCATTGATCAGCTGGCCGGTAATCTGAAGCACCCTGAGCGCTTCTGCGGCATGCATTTCTTCAACCCGGTTCACCGTATGCCACTGGTTGAAATTATCCGTGGCGAAAAAACCTCGGACGCCACTATCCAGGCTGTAGTTGCTGCCACCCTGAAAATGGGCAAGACCCCGATTGTGGTAAACGACTGCCCGGGATTCCTGGTTAACCGCGTCCTGTTCCCTTATTTTGCAGGCTTCAGCAAGCTGGTACTTGACGGTGCCGACTTTGTGAAAGTGGACAAAGTGATGGAGAAAGACTTCGGCTGGCCCATGGGACCGGCGTACCTGCTTGATGTGGTGGGGATGGATACAGCGGATCACGCTGCCGGCGTGATGGCGGACGGCATTCCTGAGCGCATGCAGAAAATTGGTAACGACCCGGTGACCATTCAGTTTAACGCTGAGCGGCTGGGCCAGAAGAACGGCAAAGGATTCTACGAATACGGTACCGATAAGCGCGGCCGGCCAACTAAAGAAGCGTCGAAGGAGGCCTATGGCCTGATGCAGGAACATGTGGCTGACAGCCGTGAGTTCGACAAAGAAGAAATCATTGCACGTTTGATGGTGCCCATGGCTAACGAAGCAATTCGTTGCCTGGAAGAAGGCATTGTAGACAGTGCATCAGAAGCCGATATGGCACTGTTGTACGGATTGGGCTTCCCGCCATTCCGCGGTGGTATTTTCCGCTGGATAGAAACAGTTGGGTTAGCGAATTTTGTTGAGATGGCTGACAAATACGCGCATTTAGGCCCGATTTACCAGGTAACAGACGGCGTGCGCCAGATGGCCGCCGACGGTAAATCTTACTTCGCATAACCCACAAGGAGACTTAATATGAAAGACGTCGTAGTAATCGATTGCATTCGAACCCCGATGGGGCGCTCCAAGGGTGGCGTATTCCGTAATGTGCGTGCTGAAACCCTGTCAGCCCACCTGATGAGCGCGTTATTGGCGCGAAACCCGAATTTAGACCCGACAGAAATTGAAGACATTATCTGGGGCTGTGTGCAGCAGACCAAAGAGCAGGGCTTCAACATTGCCCGCAACGCCCAGCTGCTGACCGATATTCCACGCAGCACCAGTGCGGTTACCGTGAATCGCCTGTGCGGTTCCAGTATGCAGGCACTGCACGATGCTGCCAAAGGCATTATGACCGGCAACGGTGATGTGTTCATGATTGGCGGTGTGGAGCACATGGGCCACGTTCCCATGACGTTCAATGTCGATTTCCATCCGGCACTGGCAAAATACACTGCCAAGGCTTCCGGCAATATGGGCATGACCGCCGAATTACTGGGCCGGCAGAATGGCATTAGCCGGGAAATGCAGGATGAGTTTGGCGCGCGCTCACATCAGCGTGCACACAAAGCGCATCTGGAAGGCCGCTGGAACAATGAAATTGTGCCGGTAGAAGGTCATGATGCCGACGGCGTGCTGACCATGGTGGATCATGACGAAGTGATCCGTCCGGAAAGCACCGTGGAAACCATGGCCTCGCTGCGCCCGGTTTTCGACCCGGTTAATGGTACGGTCACCGCCGGCACCTCCTCTGCCATCTCCGACGGTGCTTCGGCCATGCTGCTGATGTCTGCCGACAAAGCCAAAGCGCTGGGACTCACGCCGCGGGCACGCATCCGGGCGATGGGTGTGTCGGGCTGTGATGCCGCGATAATGGGTCAGGGGCCGGTACCGGCTACGCAGAAAGCCCTGAAGCGCGCGGGCATGACCATGGACGACATTGAGCTGGCCGAGTTTAACGAAGCCTTCGCAGCGCAGGCGCTGTCATGCATTAAACAGCTGGGCTGGCTGGATAAATACGACGAAAAAGTAAACCTGAATGGCGGTGCTATTGCACTGGGCCATCCACTGGGATGTTCAGGGGCGCGCATCAGCACCACCCTGCTGAACCTGATGGAGTCCAACGACAAAAACGTTGGCCTGGCCACCATGTGTATTGGCTTAGGCCAGGGCATTGCCACCATCTTTGAGCGCGTGTAAATGTTACTCAAATTCAAAAGGGCCTGCGGGCCCTTTTTTATTGCCTAGAGGATGAGGTGTGACAGCGGACTGATCACGCCATGCGCGCCCTGCTGAAGAATGTGGGTATAAATTTGCGTGGTACGCACATCAGCATGCCCCAGTTGATCCTGCACGGTGCGGATATCGGCGCCGGACTGTAACAGGTGGGTAGCGAAGGAGTGGCGCAGCGTATGCGGCGTCACATGCTTAATAATGCCAGCCTGGCTGGCGGCCCGACGTACGGCCCGCTGAATTTGCTTTGCATCTATGTGATGGCGGCGCAGCTGGTTACTCTCTGGATCGATACTCAGCTTTGCTGCGGGAAACAGGTATTGCCACTCCAGCTGGCGGTTCCGCTGCTGATATTTCTTCCGCAATCCGTGAGGCAGCCAGGCACCCGCGAATGCGGGCACCTGCAGATCACGCTCCAGCAGTTCCGTGGCCGTTGTGATATGAGTTTTCAGCAGCGGAATAAGAGATTCTGACAGGGTAGCCACGCGATGTTTGCCGCCCTTCCCAAACCAGATGCGGACACATTTATAATCAAAGTCGATATCGCCTACCCGCAGCCTGACACATTCCATAAGCCTGAGCCCACTGCCGTACAGCATAGCTACGGCCAGATAATGCGGCTGACTGACATGCCCTAACAGCGCTTTAACTTCTTGCTGAGTAAGAACCACGGGGAGTTTGCGCTCGCGGCCGCTGTTCAGGAAATTCATGTCCTCCGGCAGCGGTTTTTCCAGATACTTAGCGTACAAAAATACCAGAGCATTAAGTGCGGTTGCCTGCGTCGCGGCCGCAGCTTTACGCTTTATAGCCAGGTGGGTTAAATAGGCCTCGACATGCGTAGCATGCAGCTGCTCGGGGTGGGTAAAGTGGTGAAAGCGCAGATAATCGGCTATCCAGCGCAGGTAGGTCTCTATGGTACGCTTGGCGTAGCGCTTCATAATCATGTAATCATAGAGGGCGGTAAGAAACTTGGATTTCATAAGCAGCAAAAATAAAAACAGCTTAATGACAATCCGTGTCAAAAAATACTGAACATCAGCCGGGTTTTGGCGCGCACCTTGCGCAAAGTACCCCATTTGAATTATTTCGGCGTTTTGGGGCATTTAATTCATGAGCAAACTACCCCACTACGGGTTTTCACTTTCGTATCGGGGAGTTATGACGTAATCTGTAACCATTGAAATAACTAAAAATCCCGTTACGGTTTGGGAAAACAAACCGTTTTGAGATCTAGTAAATTGTTAGG
>JBPEWW010000061.1:0-10433 GCA_052032275.1 Alteromonas sp.
AATTATCAGACGCAAAAATCGGCGCCCATCCCGGATGCGGTTCGCCAGCAGCTTACCGAGATCATGCAGGAGGCCACCCATGACTGAACATAAATCCGACTTCATTCAGGTGGTGGATAACGTACTGGATCCGGCGCTGTGTCAGGAAATTATGCAGCAGTTTGATAACAGCCCGAACCTGACGGCAGGGCGCACCGGCGGCGGCGTCGATTTAGACAAGAAACGCAGTACCGATGTGTCGTTCAGCGAGAAGCCAGAGTTCGCGCCATTGTTTCACCAGGTGATGCAAAAAACCGGTGAGCAACTGGTGAAATACATTGAAACGCATTTTTTTGCGCTGGTAGGGCCGATAGGCCTGACGGTGCGCCATCCGGCGACCGGCGAGCCGGTTAAGCTGACCGGCGAGAATTTCGAGGAGGTAGGCAAACCGAACCTGCCTAACCTGGTGAACTACCTGTTTCGGGTAGGGGAAGTGAATGCCCAGCGCTACACGGCGGGTGAAGGCGGCTACCCGTACTGGCACTCTGAAGTGTACCCCCAGTTGCCCCACAACGATGCCCTACACCGGGTATTGCTGTTTATGTATTACCTGAATGATGTGGATGAGGGTGGCGAAACCGATTTTTACTATCAGAACCGCTCAGTATCACCCAAAGCCGGCCGGATGGTGATTGCACCGGCTTACTTTACCCACACCCACCGCGGGCAAATGCCGAAGAGCAATGACAAGTACATTCTGACCTCCTGGTTGCTGTTCAACCGGGCCGAGCAGATTTACACCCCCGCGCAGTAACTCAGCCGGACTCCCCGGCTGCTGGCAGTGCGCGCCCGGCTGCCACCTGGCGCGCCTGCTCCATCGCCTTTTCCAGCACCGGCATCTCAGCTGCGGGCACGGTCAGTTGATGGACAGCCCGGTATTCGGGACTCTCATACAACGCCATCAGTACCTGGTTAACTTCGCGCAGCAAGCGCAGCGCTGTCGGGTGGTTATTACACATTAATTTGCCGGTAGTGGTACTGGGCGTGCCGGCAACTGCGTAGCTTCGATACGCCACCGCGGTGTCCGGGTTGTTGTGCAGATACAGCGCCACTTCCTGCGGATAAATCAGCGTCGCAGAAATGCGGCCACGAAAGAACATGCCTGACAGCTTGTTATAGCGATGGGCGCTGGAACGCCAGACAACCTGTTCGTCAGGCAATTCCGCAATGAGGGTATCCAGCTCATCGCCATAACTGATATCGTCCATCAGCAACAAGGGGGTGTCGGTCTGGGCACTGACAAAGCGGGCCAGGGAAATGGTCTCATCGTCCCCGGTAAGCAGACTGGCAGCCAGATCGGTGTCGCCGCGCACATACAGCCGCGGTGTCAGTAAGAAGGTAAGCGGTAACGAGAACCGGTACTGTTGTGCCCGGGCTTCGGTTTCCAGCGCATAGTAATTACAGGCCGGGGCTTGCGCATCGTCAAGGTAGCGCAGGGTGCGTTTATAAGGCGCCTGCACGAACCGAAATGGCGTCTCTAATTGGTCTGTCAGCATCCGGTAGGTGTTAACCAGCGCATCGCGGCTGGCCCCTTCCCGTTCCAGCTGACGGGGAAAGTCCGGATTACCGAAATAAATCGTCACGGGCTCACTGTCGGCCCACGCAGGTGGCAACCCTGCCATCGTGATTACTACTGCCAGTAGCCGCATCCATGAAGCCATCATCTACCTCTGTCACGTCCAACCATGTCTCGGTTGTCTGCTATGTTAGCGCACTTGTTTGCCGTCGCAGAATTAAATCTCCATGTGCTGACGAATATCTGCGACGACCCAACGGGACACGGACGGCGGCGGCGCCTGTTCAGCCAGCCAGCGTAACTGACCCCGGCAGGCGCCAATCTGGGTGTAAGCGGCTAAAACGGTGCCACAGATTCACCGGTCAAACGGTAGCCCACGGTGGCAATGTCGCCCGACCAGCCCTCCGTAGACAGCACACCTGTCACCCAGATTGCATCGTATAAGTTGTCAATTGGCACACCCTCAGCAAATTTCACATACACGATCTGGTTGGATGGTGGCGGGGGGACATGTATACAGGCGCCGAAAAACGGCACCAACAGAAACTCGGTGGTCAGTTCGGCGGTGCCTTCCAGCGGCACCACAAATCCCGGGATCTTCACACGTTTGCCGTTGAATGCTTCCACGACCGGCGCGTCGGGCTGAAGCTGTGTCATTTCGCCATCATGGGACACCGGAGGCGGTGATAGCTGATTAAAACCTTCCGGAACCAGATCTTCCCAGTACACTTCCTGTGCCTCGTCGGCCCAGGCCGGTACAGACAGCAGAGTCAGCGCAACCAGCGCCATGGACAGCCAAGTTTTCATGTGAACCTCTTTATGACTACGGGGGCCGGGCACTGCCCAGGCTGATGTTTCAACGGTAGCATATTCCCTCCCGTTACGCTGCTCATGCCATTAAAAAAGCCCGCTACTGCGGGCTTTTATGAAACCGGGTTACCGGTGGTAACGGGCGTCTGTTACGCTTCGGTTTCTTCGTAGCGTTTTACGCTGGCCAGAATTTCTTCTTTTGCGGCCGCCGCATTCGCCCAGCCTTCTACTTTCACCCACTTACCAGGCTCAAGATCTTTGTAGTGTTCAAAGAAGTGCTCAATTTGCTTCAGCAGCAGCGCAGGCACGTCTTCGACCTCATGCACGTCACGGTAAATGGTAGACAGCTTATCTACCGGCACAGCCAGCAGTTTTGCATCCTGACCAGACTCATCGCTCATATTCAGCACGCCAACCGGACGGCAACGAATAACTGAGCCACTCAGCAGCGGAAACGGGGTTATAACCAGGACGTCAACCGGGTCACCGTCTTCCGACAGGGTCATCGGCACATATCCGTAGTTAGTCGGATAGTGCATGCAGGTTGCCATGAAACGGTCAACGAACATAGCGCCAGAGTCTTTGTCTACTTCGTATTTTACCGGATTGGCGTGGGCCGGGATTTCAATGATGACATTCACTTCATCTGGCAGATTTTTGCCAGCAGGAACGGTGTTCAGGCTCATGTTATGGTCCTTGTAAGTACAATCAAAAAATTTGCGCTAAGTATACGGGCAGTGCGCCAAAATAAAAACGTTTTAGACCCGCTGAATGGCAGTCAGCAGGTCTTTTTAACGATTTTTTCCGCCTGATTAGTCTGCGTAATAACTCAGGCAGTGTTCAACCTCTTCTTTCGAGCCTAACAGCACAGGCACGCGCTGATGAATTTCTTCCGGCATCACTTCCAGAATTCGGCCATGCCCGGTATTGCCCAGCCCGCCGGCCTGTTCCATTAAAAATGCCATCGGATTGGCTTCATAGAGCAGCCGTAGCTTGCCAGGAATGGACGGATTACGCTTATCAAACGGGTACATGAAGATACCGCCCCGGCACAACACCCGGTGGATATCCCCAACCATGGCCGCCACCCAGCGCATATTGAAGTTTTTGCCACGCGGGCCGTCCTTACCCGCCATCAGATCGCCAATGTATTGCTGCATCGGTGGCTCCCAGTGACGCTGATTTGACGCATTGATGGCAAACTCGGCGGTGGTTTCGGGGACTTTAATATTCGGATGGGTAAGCAGGAAACCGCCATGGGTTTTATCCAGCGTATAGATGTGAGTGCCACGGCCGGTAGTCAGCGCCAGCATGGTGGAGGGGCCGTATAACACATAACCGGCGGCGACCATTTGGGTGCCTGGCTGCAGAAAGGCTGACGGATCATCAGGCTCCATCCACTGCGGGGCGTGGGTGATGGAAAAAATGGTGCCAATCAGGCTGTTAATTTCGGTATTCGATGAGCCGTCCAGCGGGTCGAAACTGACCAGGTATTTGCCCTCCGGATTACAGGGCACCACATCATCTTCCTCTTCCGAGGAAATGGCTTTGACATAACCGGAGTCACGCAGGGTATCTTTGAGGATCTGATTGGAGATCACATCGAGTTTTTTCTGCGTTTCACCCTGTACGTTTTCTGACAGTGTGGAACCCAGCACGCCGGCCAGCGCGCCCTGACTCACACGGAACGAGATTTCCTTACAGCCGGCCAGCAGCGTACGAATTAGCAGAATAAGTTCTAACGGTGCACCGTCATGTTGTAACTGGGAGTTAAGTCGTTTCATTGGATGTCCAAGCCTTGTTTTTGTGTAGGGTAATGTGGGCGCCACTGACAGGTTTCCATCCTGACAGCGAAAATCGCACCCTTGCCGCGTTCTTGTCTACCGGTGACAAGCACCACCGGTTGGCAGCAATTGTCCAGATTGTAACCGTGATCCGCAGGCGATGGAAATCTGTTATTCGAACATCGGACCGGTTCTGATACAGTAGCCTGCAATACTGGCGTTTATCACAAGACTTACCTTCCTATGCACGTACATATTCTCGGAATCTGCGGCAGCTTTATGGGCGGCATCGCCGCGATAGCCAAGTCGCTGGGGCACACGGTGACCGGCTCCGACAGCAATGTTTACCCCCCCATGAGTACCCAGCTGGAAGCGCTGGGGATTACCCTGACCGAAGGCGATGACGTCGCGCAGTTCAGCCCACAGCCGGATATCGTGGTTATCGGCAACGCCCTGTCACGGGGCAATCCGGCGGTGGAATACGTGCTTGACCGCAATTTACCGTACACCAGTGGTCCCCAGTGGTTACTGGAAAACCTGCTGACTGACCGCTGGGTTATTGGTGTCGCCGGTACCCATGGCAAAACCACCACCAGCAGCATGGTCGCGTGGATCCTTGAGTACGCCGGCCTGCAGCCCGGCTTCCTGATTGGGGGCATTCCTCAGAACTTCGGCATTTCGGCGCGCATCGGCGAGCGGCCGTTCTTTGTCATTGAAGCCGATGAGTACGACAGTGCGTTTTTCGACAAGCGGTCTAAGTTCGTCCACTACCGCCCGAAAACCCTGGTGTTGAATAATCTGGAATTTGACCATGCTGACATCTTCAGCGATCTGGGTGCCATTCAGACCCAGTTTCACCATTTGGTGCGGATGGTGCCTGGCAATGGCCTGATTGTCTCGCCAGCGCAGGACACGGCACTGAATGACACCCTGGCCAGAGGGTGCTGGACGCAGCGCCAGCAATTGGGCGATGACTGGTCGGCCCGTTTACTGGCGTCGGATGGCAGTGCCTTCGGGGTGTATTATGGTGATCAGCACCACGGTGATGTGCACTGGGCGTTACTGGGTCAGCATAACGTCGATAACGCCATGATGGCTATCGCAGCGGCCCACCACGCGGGCGTCCGTATAAGTGACGCGATTGCCGCGCTGGCCGAATTCGAAAACGTGAAGCGGCGCATGGAAGTGCGCGGTCAGGTGAACGGGATCACGGTTTACGATGATTTCGCCCACCATCCCACGGCCATTGCCACCACCGTCGCCGGCCTGCGCAACAAAGTAGGTTCCGGACGCATTCTGGCCGTGCTTGAGCCCAGATCCAATACCATGAAAATGGGCGTACATAAAACGGCGCTGGCGGCATCCTGGGAGCAGGCCGATGCCGTGCACCTGTTTGAACCGGCGAATATGAGCTGGTCACTGGCCGATATTACCGCGCACAGCCGCCCCCCGACTGAATGTCATACCAGTGTGGACGCCATCATCGCAGCCCTTCGCAAGGAAGCCCGGCCCGGCGACAGCATTCTGATCATGAGTAACGGGGGCTTTGACAATATTCATCAGCGTCTGCTTGATGCGCTGGCACAGGAGGCATCATGATTAAGGACAACCGCGTTACTCTCGCTATCACCGGAGCGTCCGGTGCCCCGTATGCCCTCAGGCTGCTGACCTCGCTGGTCCGCGCGGGCAAAGAGGTGTATGTGTTGATTTCATCGGCGGCCAAAGTGGTGTTTGCCACCGAAGAAAATATCAAAATACCGGCCAAACCGGATGCCGCGGCCCGGTTCCTGAGCGAGTACTGTCAGGCGGAGCCCGGACAGATTAGCGTGTTTGGCAAAGAAGAATGGTTTTCTCCGGTGGCATCGGGTTCTGCCGCGCCGCATACCATGATTGTCTGCCCCTGCTCCACCGGCACCTTGTCCGCGATTGCGGTAGGGGCCAGCGATAACCTGATTGAACGGGCCGCCGACGTGGTGATGAAAGAGCGGGGGCAACTGGTGTTAGTCACCCGCGAAATGCCGGTCTCATCCATCCACCTGGAAAATATGTTAAAACTTTCACAAATGGGCGTTACTATTATGCCTGCATCGCCCGGCTTCTATCACAATCCACAAACCATTGATGACCTGATAGATTTTGTGGTGGCGCGGATACTGGATCATGTCGGCGTTGACCAAACCCTGGTTGCACGCTGGGGTTACGAAACCAAAAAACACACAGAGGAATGAGAATGTTAGCGTTTGCAAAACGGACCTGCGCAGTCACGCTTGGACTCCTGGTTGGCGTCACCGCCAGTTCATCGGCCTGGGCCTGGGGTCAGACCGGTCACCGGGTAACCGGGGCTATCGCCCAGCAATACCTGAGCCCGCTTAGCCAGGCCGCCGTCATGGAGTTACTGCCTGATAGCTCACTGGCCGAGGCATCCACCTATGCCGATGAAATGCGTTCAGACCCCAGCGAATTCTGGCAGCGTACCGCCAGCCCCTGGCACTATGTAACGGTACCGGAAGGCAGCCACTACCATGACGTGGATGCGCCCGAGGAAGGTGACGCCTATACCGCCATTCAGCGCTTTACCGCCACCCTGAAGGACGCCGGCGCCAGTCATGAAGATAAACAGTTAGCGTTACGTTTTCTGGTTCACCTGATTGGCGACCTGCATCAGCCACTGCACGCCGGCAATGGCACTGACCGCGGTGGCAATGATGTAAAGGTGCGGTTTTTCTGGCAAAACTCCAATCTGCACCGGGTGTGGGATTCACAGATGCTGGACCAGCGTGACTTGTCGTATACCGAGTGGACCCGCTGGCTGACGGACAAAATCAGTCCTGCCGATATTCGCGAGTGGGCCACCACCGATCCGGCCGACTGGATCCGCGAAAGTACCCAGCTGCGGGATACCGTCTACCCCGAAGATGCCAACAACATGAATTACGATTACCTGTACACCCATCTGCCGGTGGCCCAGCGCCGTCTGCAAATGGCGGGGATCCGCATGGCAATGTATCTGAATGAAGTGTTCGCTGACGCCCGGCACACCCCTGCCCGCGACTGACAGTGAAGCGTGCATGAAAAAGGGGAGCCTGACCGGGCTCCCCTTTTTTGTATATTAAAATGGGTTAGCCGTTAGTCCAGGTCCAGTGGCTCCGGCGACAGAATAACCCCGGTGCTGTCGGCGTAGAGGTGATCCTCGGGCAAAAACGTGACGCCGGCGAAATTGACCGGCAGGTCTACGTCGCCGGTGCTTTCGCTGTCGGCATTCACCGGGATCGATGCAATAGCAAGAATACCAATATCAAGATCGCTGAGCGCATCCACCTCCCGCACGCTGCCCCAGCAGACAATGCCTTCCCAGTCGTTATCGATGGCCATCTGCGCCGCGCTGGCATCCAGCAACGCCCGGCGGGTGGAGCCGCCCCCATCAATCAGCAGCACCTTGCCCTGACCCGGCTGTGCCAACACCCGGTCTATCAATCCACGATCTTCAAAACATTTCACAGTGGTGATTTCTCCACCAAAGGAGAGCCGGCCGCCGTAGCTGACAAAAATCGGATCGACGACATCGACGCTGTCGGTAAACAGGTCGCATAATTCTGAGGTGTTGTAATCCATTGACATGCCTTGTGTTGTTTGAGGTCGTTCGACGTGATGCGCTTGTCTTTAGCATAGCATCATTTAGCCACATGGGAATGCCCTATCCGGCGCATTTCTGTGTTTCCTTACGGCCACTGTATGGCAGAGCGATCATTCGGTGTGGCTGTCATAAAGGTTTCTTTTTTCTGTCACCCCACAGTCACAGTCGCCACCTAGGCTGGCAGATAACCAATACCAAGGGGCCTGGCATGCTTACTCTCAAATCCCTGGCGAAATATGACACCGCACTGTTTTTTCAGTTGTACCGTCTGACCGAGCGCAACGGAGGTCGCAGTGTGATCTGGTTATCGAAAACCGGCGATGGCTACCTTTATGCCCTGATAGGTCTGTTGCTATGGGCCTTCGAGCCGCAGCAGGGCGAGCTGTTCCTGTACACCACCCTGATGGCCTACGCCCTGGAACTGCCGGTTTACGTCATCCTCAAGCGCCTGTTTAAACGCCAGCGCCCTTGCGATTTGCTGCACGCGTTACGCGCGCATATCACGCCCGCGGATAAGTTTTCACTGCCCTCCGGGCACACCGCAGCGGCCTGGTTAATGGCCTGCATCGTGGCGCATTTTTACCCGCCCTTTGCCGTGTTTGCCTGCTGCTGGGCCACACTTATCGGGCTTTCACGGATCCTGCTCGGGGTGCACTACCCGTCGGATGTGCTGGCGGGGCTGGCGCTGGGCGTGAGCATCGGGTCGCTAAGCTTAACCATACTGGGGTAACATGAAACTGCTATACGGTGTACAGGGCACCGGCAATGGCCACATTGCCCGCGCCCGGATTATGGCCGCCGCGCTGGCACAGCGTGACGATATTAGCGTGGACTTCGTCTTCAGTGGCCGGCCGGCGCACAAATACTTCGACATGGAGGTCTTCGGTGATTACCGGACTTACCACGGACTGACCTTCCTGACCCGTCACGGTAAGGTGGACAAATGGCAAACCTTACGCCAGGCCAGGCTGGGCGCGTTTGCCCGTGATGTCAGAGACTTCGATACGCAGCATTACGATTTACTGGTTAATGATTTTGAGCCGGTGACGGCCTGGGCCGCGAAACGTCAGGGTCTGCCTGCCATCTCCATCAGTCATCAGGCCGCCTTCAGCTACCGGGTGCCCCGCGCGGGTGACACCCTAACCGACAAGCTGCTGATGCGCTTCTTTGCCCCGGCTGCAGTGCGCCTCGGCGTGCACTGGTTTCACTTCAACCAGCCTATCCTGCCGCCGTTCGTGGCGGATCAGCCCGGCGAAGACCCGTTGCAACAGCATATGCTGGTGTATTTGCCTTTTGAGGAAATCCGCGACATTCAGGACATGCTGGCGCCGTTACGAGAACAACAGTTTCAGTGTTTTCACCCGGCGATCACGGCCCCCCTCACCCGCGGCAATGTGCACTGGCAGCCGACTTCCAAAGCGCACTTCAAACAGGCATTACAGTCCTGTCGCGGTGTTATTGCCAACGGGGGCTTTGAATTGTCCAGCGAAGCGCTGCAACTGGGTAAGAAGCTGCTGGTTAAACCCCTCCAGGGGCAGTTCGAACAACTCTCCAATGTGCTCACGCTAATGCGGCTCGGCCTCTGTCAGCCGCTCTTTCAGCTGGACACAGATACCGTTGAGGAATGGCTGGCGGCCCCGCCCACCGAAGCCATTACCTTTCCCGATAATCCGGATATCCTTATCGACTGGCTGGTCAGGGGCGACTGGCAGGACACCCAGACCTTATGTGACACCCTCTGGCGACAGGTGAAATTTGGCGATAAAACCCGTGAACGGCTAATGTCTCTTGCATTTTAAATGCGCGATGCGATGATACCGGCTACGCATTCAATACAACCTGGGACAGTCTGATCCATGAAGCGCATTATATTGGTGTCAGTGGCACTGCTGCTGGGCAGTTGCGGTTATCGCGGCGCCCTGTATCTGCCCGACGACACAGAGCAAAACGCCCCCGAGGCGGCACCGGCTGCCACACCACCGCCCGCCACCGCTGATCAGACGCCCACCGCCCCCGTACCCGGAGATACGCTCTAGATGGATCATTTTGTTTATCGTGACGGCCGCCTGTTCGCGGAAGATATTGCCGTCACCGACCTGGCCCGCCAGCACGGCACCCCACTTTATGTTTACTCACGGGCCACCCTGGAGCGGCACTGGCACGCGTTTAATGATGCCGTCGGCGAGCACCCACACCTGATTTGTTACGCAGTAAAAGCCAACTCTAACCTGGGCGTACTGAGTGTGCTGGCCAAACTGGGATCGGGTTTTGACATTGTCTCGGCAGGTGAGCTGGCACGGGTCATTGAAGCCGGTGGCGACGCCGCCAAAGTGGTTTTTTCCGGGGTGGGCAAGAAGGCCGATGAGATTCGCTATGCCCTGCAGCAGGGGATCATGTGTTTCAACGTGGAATCTGAGCCTGAACTACACCGCATTAACCGGGTGGCCGGCGAGCTGGGCGTAAGCGCGCCGGTGTCGCTACGGATTAACCCGGATGTGGACGCCCGCACCCATCCGTATATCTCCACCGGCCTGAAAGCCAATAAATTTGGCATTCCACGGGAACGGGCTGTGGCCACCTACGAGCTGGCTGCCAGTCTGGAGCACCTTAACGTGGTCGGTATGGACTGTCACATTGGTTCGCAGCTTAC
>JBPEWW010000062.1:0-3468 GCA_052032275.1 Alteromonas sp.
GTGCCCTGTGGCCCGCGCAATACCTCTATACGCTGCACATCCAGCAGGTCCAGAACGGCCCCTTGTGGACGCGCTATGTACACATCATCAATATAAATCCCGACACCCGGCTCATAGCCCCACAGCGGGTCCTGCTGGCCCAGCCCGCGGATAAACGCGGTCAGGGTGGAGTTGGTGCCCCGGCTGGTCTGCATGGTGGTATTTGGCGAAAACTGCTGAATTTCGGTGAGTACCTCAATGCCTTTTTCGTTGAGCTCCATAGCACCGATGGACGTGATAGCGACCGGAGTTTCCTGCAACGATTCCACGGTTTTCCGTGCCGTCACTTCTATCCGCTCCAGTTTGCCCTTAGTCTCTTCTGCATTGTCGTCTTCCTGCGCCAGCGCCGCCGGCGTTGCCAGACAGGCCGCGGTCACCGCTGCAGCGCACAGCGAGCGGGCAAAGCCTTGCATGTTCAATTGTGTGTATGACATAACGTGTCCCTATTGTTCTATATTATCAATGTCAGTATCTGAAGGGTGCGGTCGTCAGTTACTGTATGCCAGTTCACCGATTGCGTATGTAGTACCATCGTACTATGGGCAATTTTTCCTGCTACAGTCACACTTTACCCTGTTCCTGAAGATCTGCGGTCACAGATTTTTTTTAAGGATAATAATTATGCTAAGTTTGATCGGCCTGGTTGGCGGGTTGCTGTTACTGATTGTGCTAACCATTCGGGGAATGAATCTGTTTATCGCGGCGCCACTGTGCGCACTGATAGTGGCACTGACGAATAATATTCCCATGTTTGTGGGCGACACAAACTTTGTCGAAACCTATATGAGCGGGTTTACCGGCTTTATTGCCGCGTGGTTTTTCATGTTCTTGCTGGGTGCATTGTTTGGCAAGTTTATGGAAGACACCGGCGCGGCGGACTCGGTGGCGCGCTGGATCATTACCAAACTGGGTTACAGACAAGCCGTGCTGGCGGTGGTGATGGCCTGCGCCATTCTCACGTATGGTGGCGTCAGTGTGTTTGTGGTGGCCTTTTCGGTTTACCCGATGGCAATCAGTTTGTTTAAGGATGCCAATTTACCCCGCCGGTTTATTCCGGCCACCATGGCCTTCGGCTCGGTCACCTTTACCATGACCTCGGCCGGCTCACCGGAAATTCAGAACTGGATCCCTATTAAGTACCTGGGCACCTCGCCGTTCGCAGCCTGGGAAGTCAGTCTGGTGGTGGCCGTGTTCATGGCCGTATTCGGTTACTGGTGGCTTAAACGTATGATCAATAAGGCACTGGCGAATGGCGAGCGATTTGAAACCCGCGAGTCTGATCCGGAAATTCCTGAGCGTGACTACCCCCACCCTATCACCGGGATCCTTCCGCTGGTTGTGGTGCTGGTGCTGTCGTTTCTGCTCCACGATACCCTGGCGCAGATGGCGTTGATCGTGGCGCTCAGCGGCGGTGTGCTGGCACTGATGCTGATTAACTTCCGCCACTTTCATAACCTGGGTAAGGCCATAAACCTGGGTACCACCGGGGCCCTGGTGGCCATAGGTAATACCGCGGCTGTGGTCGGTTTTGGCTCCATTGCCAAAAACACCGAAGCCTTCCAGCAAACTGTCGCCATGATGACGCAAATTCCGGGCAATGAGTTAATTGGTGCGGCCATTGCGGTCAGCGTGATTGCCGGGCTCACCGGCTCGGCATCCGGCGGCCAGGCCATCGCCCTGCCGCTGGTCGGCCCCCATTACCTCGATCAGGGTGTAGAGCCTGAGCAACTGCACCGGATAGTGTCTATTTCTTCCGGGGCGCTGGACTCACTGCCTCACAACGGGTATGTGGTGACCACCATCCGCGCCATCTGTAATGAAACCCACAAGGCCGCCTACGGGGCAGTGGGTGCCCTTACCGTGGTGGTGCCGCTGATTGGCCTGACCATGGCCATCGCGCTGTTCAGCATTTTCTAAGGGGGTCAGGCTATGTGGCATAACCTTTCATTACTGTGGCTGCTGGCGGCTGTATGGCTGGCGTCCGGGTGTGCTGCGGCGCAGCCGGCTGCTGACGACGCCCCGTTGCTGGTTGATAAGCGTACCTTTACGTTACCTGTGTTTACCACCTTCGGTGGCCAGACAGTTGAGAACGTGAAAGTAGGCTGGGAAAGCTACGGCACCCTGTCGCCCGCAAAAGATAATGTGATCCTGATCACCCATTACTTTTCTGGTACTTCTCACGCTGCAGGCCGGTATCATCCGGATGACCCCGCGCCCGGTTACTGGGACGCGCTGATTGGTCCCGGTAAAGCTATTGATACCAATAAGTATTTTGTGATCAGCGCAGACACGCTGGTTAACCTGAATGCGTACGATGACAAGGTGATCACCACGGGGCCGGCAACGATTAATCCGCAGACCGGCAAACCCTACGGGCTGGACTTTCCGGTGGTGACGATCCGTGACTTCGTCAATGTCCAAAAAGCCCTGCTGGAAAGCCTGGGCATCACCCGGTTGCATGCTGTGGTAGGGCCGTCTATGGGGTCGATGCAGGCACTGGACTGGGCAGCCGCCTACCCGGACCAGGTGGAGCGTGTGATCGCGGTGATTGGCGCCGGTGAAAGCGATGCCTGGACCACTGCTGCACTGGAACAATGGACCATGCCTATTCGGTTAGATCCGGCCTGGCAGAATGGCAATTATACCCAGGCAACGGCCCCCGTTGACGGCCTGGCTGCAGCACTAGCGCTGATTACCCAGCATGCCCTGCACCCGGCGTATTTTGAGCGTCAGGGCGAGGCACTGGGCTATCAGGCAATGGAGCAAGCGCCCTTGCAGGACATTCGCGCCAGACACACGATTGTCGACTGGTTATTTAACCGTGCCAGATCCCGGGCAGCCCACATGGATGCCAATCATTTGCTGTACCTGGTACGGGCCTGTCAGTTGTACGTGGCCGGTCATCAGCAGTCGTTAACCCAGGGCCTGGCAGACGTTACAGCCAAAACCCTGTTTTTGCCCGCCAGCAGCGATTTGTTGCTGATGCCCTATCTGGCAGAGTCAGCCCACCAGTTGCTGACTGATAAAGGGGCAAACAGTGAATTAATTACCCTACACGGACCACTGGGGCACCTGGAAGGGGTGGCCGATGTACAGGAGCAAGCCAGCGCCATACAGGCCTTTCTGGAAAAATAATTAGGATTATCCACATGAACAACACACGACCTACATTACTCACCCTGGCTGTTGGTTTGAGTCTGGCCATACCCGCTGTCGTCAGCGCAGCAGAACAACCGGTGCCGCCGCTGAACCTGGATACCAGCCAGATCACCGTTTCCGGCCTGTCGTCAGGCGGTTACATGGCCAATCAGCTGCATATCGCCTACAGCGACTGGGTAAAGGGCGCCGGCATCATCGCTGCCGGCCCGTATTACTGCGGTCAGAACGATATCACTACGGCGTTAGGCCAGTGCGTGAATAAAATGGACT
>JBPEWW010000063.1:0-4776 GCA_052032275.1 Alteromonas sp.
CCAATGATTGCCGGCCCCTCCACCCTGGCGGCACTTATTCTGATGTCTAATCAAAACCCGGACCGCATGGTGGACTGGTCGTTGGCGTTAGGGGCAGCCTGGCTGGTAAGCGCCGTTATCCTGATGTTTTCCAGCGGCTTTCACCGCTTGCTGGGGGAGCGTGGTCTGATTGCCATGGAACGTCTGATGGGGATGATCCTGGTTATGATTGCCATTCAGATGTTTCTGGATGGCGTGGCTAATTACTTCACACATACTGCCGGAGCGCTATGATGGCTCAACCGAAATTAACCACCTTTGCGCGGGTACGCGCCCTCGAAGGCTGGCGTGCCGTGGCATTCAGCGCTGCGCTGCTGGAACGCATGTTGCCCAATTACCAGCTTTTTTGTGAGCTGACAGAATATGATGACGGTAAAACCTGCCGTAACAGTCTGGATCTCATCTGGGAGTCGGTATGTGCGCCCCGCAGCAAAATCAACTTTGCGGTGCAACTGGAAAAAGTAGAAGCGCTGACGCCGGATACCAGCGACTACGACAATTTTGGGGTTTACCCGGCCATCGATGCCGCGATTGCGCTGGCCGCCACCATTAACCTGGTCAGACAGGATGATTTACAGGGAGCCGTGGTGGTCAGTAAGTTATCCCAGGGCAGTGTGGAGGCGTATCTGCTTGCCAGCGGCGAGGCCACCGATGATACCGTCAAAGCACACCCGCTGATGCAATTTGAAATAGCGATACAGCAGGCACTGCTGGACTGCGTAGAAAACGGCGTTAAGCCGGCGTCCACTGCCACCCAGCTGCGCACACTGGCATTAGAAGAAGGCATTTCGAATATCGGGATAGCGCTGAGCGAATAAGCCTGCCTCGGCCTGCCTGTCAGGCAATTTCGAAGAGGTGGTAGTGCAGCTGATTCAGGCGCTTGGTTTTACGGCAGACCACCGGCATCGGAAAACTGGCCGCCGGCGCGTCAGGCTCATGTTCCACATACACCAGACTGCCGGAGGTTACCCAGCCCTGATTGCACAATGCCGCCAGGGCAGGGTCAACCAGCTGCTGTCCGAACGGCGGGTCCACAAACACAATATCAAACGGGGCCGCCGGCGCTTGCTGTAAGTGGGCCAGGGCATCGCCCTGAATCACCCGACCATCGGCCTTGAGTTTCGTAAGGTTATTGGCAAGGGTGGTAGCGGCCTGGCGATCCCGCTCAAAGAACTGACAAAACGCCGCGTAGCGTGACAGCGCTTCCAGCCCCAGACTCCCGGTGCCTGCGAACACATCCAGGCAGCGGGCATCATGCAGATCGTGCATGAGCCAGTTAAACAGGGTTTCCTTGTTTCTGTCTGTGGTCGGGCGTAGCCCCTGCACGTCGGTAACAGGTAACTTACGGCCGCGCCACTGGCCGGCGATAATACGGATTTGGCCCACTTTTGACGCGGCCTTTCGGGTAGACTGAGAAACTCGCTTCATAATGGCTGACAATGCTATCATGGCTGCTTACAATAGCCGGCCAGTTTAGCCGAATTTGCTCTGATTTTATAAGGATTTGTCCTCACAATGTCGAAACTTTTTGGCTGGTTCAGCAAGAACAAGCACACCGATAAATCTACCCAAGACAAGCAGCCCGCGCCGCCGGACACCGAACAGGCAGAGTCATTGCCACAAGACCTGCAGCAAACCCGGGATATTCCCGCCGCTGAGGCATCCACCACCGACAGTCAGGCACACGCGGATGAGGACATCCGCGAGACGGAAACACAGGTAAACAGTTCCGCCGCGCAGGACGAACCGGAGGCGGCGTCAGACGTGACCATTGAGCCGCCGGCAGCACCAGACGTCATCGCCCAGGACACGGTGGTTGAGCAGGACGACGTGGCCGAACCCGCTGAGCCCCCTCAGGTCACCCGTACCGACGTGGCCGCGCCCGTGGCCGAAGAGATCCCTGCGCAGCCGGTTACGCCAGCGGCGCAGGAAGCCGTGGCGACGCCGGCCGGTGAGGCTGCCGGGGACACCGCCACTGAGACTAAGAAGCCGTCGCTGTTCGGCCGCCTGAAGGCCAGCTTGTCGCGCACTAAAGCCAATCTTGGCAGTGGCTTTGTCAGTCTGTTCAAGGGCAAGGCCATCGACGATGAACTGTACGAGGATTTAGAAACCCAGTTGCTGGTGGCCGATGTGGGCATGGATACCACCCAGAAAATCATTAGCCAGCTGACCGACAGCGCGGATCGCAAACAGTTAAAAGATGCCGAAGCGCTGGTGGAAATTCTGAAAGGCCAAATGGGTGACATGCTGCAGCAGGTCGATGAGCCGCTATCCGGCGTGATGAACGCGCACGACCCGCAGGAAGGGCCATTTGTCATTTTGATGGTGGGTGTAAACGGGGTAGGTAAAACCACCACCATTGGTAAGCTGGCCAAACAATTTCAGCAGGACGGGAAACGGGTCATGCTGGCGGCGGGCGATACCTTTCGTGCCGCTGCTGTAGAACAACTGCAGGTCTGGGGTGAACGCAACAGTATCCCGGTGATTGCACAACCCACCGGCTCCGACAGTGCCTCGGTTCTGTACGACGCGCTTGAGGCTGCCAAGTCACGCAAGATGGACGTGCTGATTGCCGATACGGCAGGACGTCTGCAAAATAAAAATAACCTGATGGAAGAGCTGAAAAAGGTCGTGCGGGTGATGAAGAAGATTAACCCGAATGCGCCCCATGAAGTGATGCTGACCCTGGATGCCGGCACCGGCCAGAATGCAGTGAGTCAGGCCAAACTGTTCAATGAAGCCGTGGGGCTGACAGGGATCACGCTAACTAAATTGGACGGTACCGCAAAAGGTGGGGTAATCTTTTCTATCGCGGATAAATTTGGTATTCCTATCCGTTACATCGGGGTAGGGGAGAGCATTGACGATTTGCGCACGTTTGACAGTACGCAGTTTATCGATGCTTTGTTCAGCGAGTCCGATAAAGACCAATAATAATAAACGTACATCGCCCCGGTGATCACAGCAGGACCAGGATATGATCAAATTCGAGCAGGTAAGCAAAACGTATCCCGGGGGCCAGCGCGCGCTCAGTAAAGTTGACTTTCATATCCAGCCCGGCGAGATGGCCTTTCTGACCGGGCACTCTGGCGCCGGAAAGAGTACCCTGCTTAAGCTAATCAGTATTATGGAGCGCCCAACAGTGGGCCGGGTGCTGATTAACGGGCACGATCTCAACAAGATTTCCCGCCGCCAGATTGCCTATATCCGCCGCGATATCGGCATGATATTTCAAAGCCACCAGTTGTTGATGGATAAAACCGTGTTCGATAATGTGGCGCTGCCACTGGTGATTGAAGGTTATACCCACAAGGAGACAACCAAGCGGGTACACGCGGCGCTGGAGATGGTGGGATTGCGGGATAAAGCGCGCAATTTACCCATAATGCTCTCCGGCGGTGAGCAACAGCGTGTGGGTATCGCGCGGGCGGTTGTCAATAAGCCACCCTTGCTACTGGCCGATGAGCCGACCGGTAACCTGGATCCCAAATTGTCCATGGAAATTATTCGCCTGTTTGAAGACTTTAACCAGGCCGGCGTGTCGGTGTTTATTGCCACCCATGATCTGGGATTAATCGCACGCATGAAATACCGCACCCTCACCCTGCGGCAGGGGCAGATGATCACCGATGGCTTATCTGATGCTGACGGGGAGGCGTGGTCATGAGTCTGTTGTTTAAAGGGCGTTCCCATGGCGCCAGTGACGCCAGGGTGGGCCTGGTGCAGTCGGTGCTGGCCTTTTTTATCAGTCATATCAGGCAGGCGCTGGGCAGCCTGGGTGAGTTGTGGCGGCAGCCAGCTGCCTCTATCATGACCATAGGCGTACTCGGCCTGAGTATTACGCTGCCCAGTACCCTGTACATTATGGTAAAGAATACCGAAAAAATCAGTGCGGGCTGGGAGCAGGCATCCGAGATATCCCTGTTTCTTAAACAAGACACGTCCGCGGCGGGGGCCCAGCAATTGCTCACCCGGCTGTCGACCTGGCCGGAAGTGGATACCCTGACGTTTATTCCCGCCGATGAAGCCCTGCAGGAGTTTCAGCATTTATCCGGTTTAGGCGATGCTATTGCTTACCTGGAAAGCAATCCGTTGCCGGATGTGGTCCTGGTGACCCCGACGGACAAACACGCGACGCCGCAGGCGGCACAGTTACTGCTGGATAAGCTGAAGCAACAGCGGGAAGTGGATATAGGCAAGCTCGATATAGAGTGGCTGGAGCGCCTGTACGCGCTGTTGGATATTGTGCGCGACCTGGTCAACCTGATTGGCCTGCTGTTATTCGTGGCCGTGGTGCTGATTATCGGTAACACCATCCGGCTGAACATCTCCAATAAGCGCGATGAGATCCTGGTGATGAAACTGGTGGGGGCGACCGATGCGTTTATCCACCGGCCGTTTCTGTACACCGGGTTTTGGTATGGCTTACTGGGCGGGGTCATTGCCTGGATAGCGGTAATACTGATCCTGTGGTGGATGGACAGCAGCATTCAGGCGTTTGCCGCGCTCTATCAGAAAGACTTCGCCATAACCGGCCTGACCGGCGGCGCCCTGTTCGGGATGCTCGGACTGTCGGTACTGCTGGGGCTGGTGGGCTCCATGATCTCGGTGCAGCGGCATGTCCGGGAGATAGAGCCGAGGTAGTGTTGGTCAGCTCTTTATTACCGGGCGGGGGAAATACGACGAGATGGTATTACGTACCCCGTTCGCCCAGGCAATGGCCTGATTATACAGGCC
>JBPEWW010000064.1:0-2887 GCA_052032275.1 Alteromonas sp.
TGCTGCCTGCTTGGTACCCTGGTAATGGCCGCTGACAACGACCGTGGCTTTTATCACATTAATGAAGAGCGCCTGGCCTATGTCGAGGCAGCCGAGTATGCCGCCAGTGCCAACGACAAACTGCTGTTACTGGTAATAGGCGCTAACTGGTGCCATGACTCCCGGGCCCTGGCCGGGTACCTGCAAACCCCTGAGGTCAGCCAGGTTATTCAGCAGCACTATGAACTTGCCGTCATCGACGCCGCCTGGCTGGATAACCTGTCGCATGTGCTGACCCGGTATGCGCACCCTGCGTACTTTGGCACTCCGTCGGTTATGATTGTGGCGCCGGACACCGCCACGCTGATAAACCGTGACAGTATTCAGCGCTGGCAGTCGGCCCATTCTGAATCACCCGCCAGCTTTGCCCACTATCTCACTGTGGAGGCCGATAAGGCTAAGCAGTCGACGGCCGTGGCGGCGCCACCGACCCCGGCCGCGCTCAGCCGCTTTGAACAACAACAGGCTGAAAAACTGTATCAGGCTTACGCCAGGCTTGGACCCTTGCTGGCCGCAGAGAGTGAGCAACAACTGGCCGACCGGGCCGCGCTGGATACGCTGTGGAATGAGGTTCGTCGCTTCCGTTACCAGTTGCAGCACGATTTAGTGGAACTCCATCGCCGTGAAACCGTCGAACAGAGCGATTTACCCGAATATGCGCCGCTGGAGACGATGTGATCAGGTTTGCGGCACAACAAGTTGGTATTGCATCGTAAATAACGCTACCATCGCGTAATTACGCTTATCGTCGTGTTAAATAACGCATTACGGAATAGTTAAGAGATAATATGGCAAACGATTCGAAAAACGATGATTTCCCCACCATAAAGCTGGACGAAGAGGATCGCCGCGCTTATCAGCAGAAAAAGCAACCGGCGCCCGGTGGCACGAAGAAAAATACGCCTCCACCGTCTTCCACCGCATCTGCTGCCCCACCCGCCAGGTCCGGCGGCAACGGCCTCTGGCTGGTTCTTGTGGCACTGATTGCGTTGGCAGGTGTGGGTGGCTGTTATTATCTGTTCACCTTGCTGCAGCAACAGCAGCAGGTGGCTGACCAGGCCGAAACCCGCATTGCCGAGCTGGAAAAAAAGCTGTCGGCTACCGGCGAAGAAATTGGTGAGTCCACCGTGGCCCTGCAGGTCAAGGTTAATGAACTGACCAACAAAACCAATGAGCTGTGGGAGCAAATGGATAAACTCTGGGCATCCGCCTGGCGTCGAAATCAACAGGAGATTGCCAATCTGGGTGAACGCATTACCAGTGTGAAAAGCGGCCTGGAGAAAAACGTAGACAACGTCAGTGGTGATATCAAACAGCAGGCGTCGCAGGTCTCAGCGTTACGTAACCAACTGGCCAATCTGGCTGATGAACTGTTAGCGGTGAACGTGCAGCTGGAGCAGGCCGCCAGCGACAAGCAGCAGCGGGTGCGGGCCATTGAAAACGTCAACGATAAACTGTCCGTGCTGGAACAACGCAGCAGCACCCTGTCAGGCCGTATTTCCAGCCTCGAAAACGAGCTGCGGGACATTGCGACTAAGGTGGTCACGCGCTCTACCCCGCCTTCTGGCAGCGCGCCGCCTGATAGCGAACAACCCGCTCAGTGACAGGCAACAGGCTCACCTCGGTGAGCCTGTTTTATTTTAACCCACTCCTTTATTTACCCACTGGCCCGTCAGGCCAATGCGCCCGGCCACGGTGCCTGTCCGCCGGTCATGACAATCCTGCCAGCCGGGCTGGCAAACCCGCTCATCGCAGTAAAACAGGCGAAAAGCGCCCCCGCCCCGCTGACTCAGCACTATGACTTCGGCTACCCACTCTGCCTGCCCCAGAGTCATAAATGGCTGCCGTTTAGACAATCGCCGGTGACAGGTGTATGTTAGCCTCTATGCCAGCAAACATAAGTTATTATAATGATTAAAAATTTACGGACACTGTCCATTGGATTACTGCTTGCGCTGCTGACTGCCTGTGCGCCTGACGCGTCACCGGACCCGGATCAGGCGATTGCCGAACTTACCGCGCACCTCGACTCCTTATCTGCCCAGGAGGCGTTTTCTGGTGAAGTGCTTATCGCCAAAAACCAGGATGTGCTACTCAACCAGTCATGGGGCATCGCCGACAGAAAAACCAAGCAGCCGCTACAAGGCGGTGAAAAGTTTCGCCTTGGCTCACTAAATAAAATGTTTACAGCGATAGCCATCATAAAACTCGCTGAAGAAGACAAGCTGGCGCTGGATGCGCCGCTAAGCCGCTATTTGTCAGACTATCAGAATCAGGCGTTAGCCGACGCCGTGACGGTGCGCCACTTACTGACCCACACCGGCGGTACCGGCGATATCTTCGGTCCGCGTTTCGACCAGCATAAATCTCAGCTTAAGACCCACGCAGACTACGTGGCCTTGTTTGAGGATCGCCCGGCCACCCAGCCGCCCGGGCAGCAGTTCCAATACTCAAACTTCGGTTACCTGTTACTTGGACGAATTATTGAAAACGTGACCGGTGAAAGTTATTACCACTTTCTGGACACCCACCTGTTTGCGCCGCTTGGTATGGATGACACGGGGTTTGACCGCGTGAACGAACAAGTCCCCGACCTGGCGCAGGGTTACACCAGACAAAACGACCGCTGGGTGTCTAATCGCGCCACTCTGCCCTGGCGGGGTACTGCAGCGGGTGGCGGTTACTCAACAGCCGCCGACTTACTCACGTTTGCCCGTGCGCTGCAAAACGGCGCAGTAATCAGCAAGGCAGGTCTAAAGGAGGCTACCCGCCAACACGTGGCCATGGGTGATGCCGGCTACGGCTATGGTATGGGCGTATTCGGGGAAGGTAAGCGGCGTTTTTATGG
>JBPEWW010000065.1:0-4255 GCA_052032275.1 Alteromonas sp.
TGTTGCTGGGATTCGGCAATGCCAATGCCGGTATCGACCACAGATAGCTGTACCAGATACTGATTCCCGGGCTGTTTGCTTGCCCGGGTGGCAATACTGATGCCCCCGTACTGGGTGAACTTTACCGCGTTGCTTACCAGGTTATTGACAACCTGATTTATCCGTAACGGGTCGCATTCAAAAATAAGATCTTCAGTGGCACGGGTTTCTACGGCCAGATGCAGGCCTTTTTCTTTAAGCCGGGCCTGGTGCACGGCCACCTGTTTCACCACGATATCGTTAAATGTAACGGGAACCCGGTCAAAGGTCATCCGGCCGGCGTCAATTTTGGAAAAATCCAGTATATCGTTAACCTGCGCCAGCAGGTGCTGCGCACTTTCCCATGCCAAGCCGCAATATTCCCGCTGCTTTTCACCTAACGGGGTGCGTTTCATAGCGTCCAGCATCCCCATGACTCCGTGGATAGGGGTGCGGATTTCGTGGCTCATATTGGCCAGGAATTCGGTGCGCACTTTCAGGGCTTTTTCAGTTTGCTGCTGACGCCGGCGCAGCTCCTGCTCATCATTAACCCGCCCTGTGATATCCTGGGTTGCGCCAATCATACTCACGTGCTGATTATTGATCACCACGGGTCTGGCATAGGTTACCATCCATTTACGGGTTCCATCCGGTAACTGTACTTCTACTTGTTTCTGCCAGGTACTCCCGGTGGTAAGCGCATGCTCATGCAAGGCAAACACCTTCTCCCGTTCACCAGGGCTGACAATAAACTGGCCGGCTTTTTCACTGGTCATGGTTTCATCCGGCGGCAACCCGTGCAGGCGCTTCATGGTTTCAGACCAGCACAGTTCGCCGGTGGTGAGGTTATGCTCCCAGGTGCCCACGTTGGCCATTTCACACACATGGCTGAATATCTGATACTGGTGTTCCAGTTCGTGTTGATGCTGCATGAGCAGATTGAACGAATGCTGGCTGGTCAGCTGCATGCCTACCCACTCAGCTAACAACATGAGGTAGTCATAATGCTCATCGGTAAATGCCAGGTCGGCCGCTTCCGGCGACGAGAAATTCAGCGTGCCGTAGCGTTTTCGATCGACAATAATGGGAATCCCGATGTAACTGTAGAGCTGAAAGCTCCGGCAGGCCGGATGGTGGCCACCGGGAAATTCGCTGACATCGTGATAGGCCGTGATGCCGTCGGTCGCCAGGGTGTCATTGCAAAATGTATCACCCAGCGCAAAAGTATCCCCCGGCATAATGGAATTCTCAGGACTGACTGCGGCCACCACCTCGTAGGTATCATCGTAAATATGACTGACCAGCCCAATGTCCTGCCCGAATGCCTCACAGCCTAGCCGAAGCAGGCGAGTCATTTTATCAGCACTGGATAACGTGATATCTGCGGAGATCTCACGCAACGCACGAATGAGCTTCATTGTCGAAATGGGGTCCGGTAATGGTATACAACAAAAAAGGGGAGCGATACTCCCCTTGTATTACTTGTCCTATATCAACTTTTAACTATAAACCGGCAAATGGGAAGCCTTTCCCTGTTATCAATTAGTCTAATGCGCGAGTGTTCACTTCCGCTTCACAACCTATGACACAGGAGCTCATGCCCGGTATGGGTATTGGTTCAACCACTACGGTTCTGGTTATATAGCCTGACTCTCTGAGTAACGTTGTGCACCCTCAGTCGCATTTGTTCAACGGCACTACCGGCAGCGCCACCAATTCAGTGAAAAGTGAGCAGAGTGTTGGTGCGTGCGATGCTCCGTCCCGGTTTTGTCCATCCGCTGCCACAAACTGTGAAAAACAGGTACTCCTAAATAAAAAAAAGCCGGTCTGTTAAGACCGGCTTAGTATAGCTAGCAACACGCTTAGTGACTGACTATTCCATTGAGATTTGCAACGTCACGCCACTGTAAGTTTCGCGGGCGCGCAAGCCGAGATGCCAGGTACCTGCCTGCGGGTTTTCGATGACACAGGTTTCCTCATTGCCTGACGCATTCTTTGACCGGCAGTCAAACTGATACATCATAGGGATGCGGTTGAGTCGTGCGTAAAGATTTGCATTGCCGGTGCCGCCCGTTGATACCAGCGTCAGACGCGTGATATCTGCCGGAACTTCCCAGGTAAACCGGTTCCAGTCCTTGTGTGTAGCAGACAGGTCGGTATAGGTTTCTTCCATGTTTTCGTTCTTATCGTTACCACCACTCCCATTGCCGGAATAGGCCAGGTCCACATTGCTAAAGCCGGTATTACTGCGCAGTGCGACATGCCAGGTGCCGGCTTCCGGCGTGTTAATGGTACATGTTTGCGCCGTCCCGGCCTGCTCTGACTTACAGTCATTAAACCGCAGATAGGGGTATTTGCCGTTTCTTACGTACAGATTTGCGTTGCCCTGACCACCTGACGTGGTGAACGTCAGCTTATCAAGACCCGCCGGTACCTCGATAGTTTCGCGTACCCAGCGCTCGGCTTTACCATCCAGGTTTTTGATCACATCACCGAAGCCGTTTTCCGGCGGCAGCTCAGGAGCCGGAGGAGGGTTCTCTGCCTGGCCATCGCAGCCGTTCTGTGCAGCCAGATTATAGGCGGCCTCCACATCTAACAGGCCGTGACCGTACTTGTTGTCCCGTCCTGCATCGCCTTTATCCACCGCTGCCATGTTCAGCAAATCACGAATTTGTTTGTTGCTGCATTGCGGGTAAAAGCTCCACAGTAACGCAGCGGCACCAGATACGTGCGGGGTCGCCATAGACGTACCGGTCATGTTGCGGTAGTTGTTGTTCTTACCGGTGGAGTAGACACCTGACCCGGGAGCCGCAATTTCAACCTGGTCATTGTGCTGCGAGTACCATGCCCGGGTGCCATTGGAGCCAACCGCGGCAACTGATACCACAGAGTCGTACGATGCAGGGTACGCCTTGCTGTTGTTACCCGCGTTACCCGCAGCGGCCACCAGCAGAATTCCGTCGTCTTCAAACTGCTGCATGGCATTGCTTTCGTACGAGGAAGAGCCGCCGCCACCCAGACTCATGTTAACCACCTTGGCGCCCGCATCCTTACACTGATCGATAGCAGCAATCAGATTTGAGGCGTAGGTCCAGTTACCATTATCATCAAAAATTTTCACAACATGCAGATCCACGCCCGGGAATACCCCGACGGTACCATAGCCGTTGTCGTACGCAGCAATAGTACCTGCCACGTGCGTACCGTGACCATGACCATCCTGGTACCAGTTACCGACTGCCGGGCCGTTGGACTCTCCCGTCAGACCATTGTTCTGATTCGGCAAATCTTCATGCCCGGCACTGATCCCGGTATCAATAACACACACTTTCATGCCGCTGGTATCGGTCTGGTTCAGCCGGTGTGCGTTAATCATGGTATAGCCGTAAGGTACCGTTTGTGCCATTGGCTTACGCACGGGATCTACCGTGACGCTTTCAACATCGGCACGCTGGCTGAGCTGCTGCGCCGCATAGCGCCCCATGCTCGCCACCGCAATGCCCCGCCGTGCCAGGACATTATGCAAACGACCTGAAACACTGTTTACTGCCACGGCTGCGGTGTCAGTCACATAACGGGCCCGACGGCGTTCACTCATCGAACGGTTGCCCTTCGCTGCGTTAGATTCCGCAACGGCGCCGTCAGCGTTGTCCTTAAACTGGATGATATAACGCTCTTCAGCTTCCAGTACGTACTGTAACTGCGCCGCCAAATCCTGTTGCAGGTTGGCCGGCTTGTCGGCGGCCTGAGGCGCTGCAGATACGCTTGATACACACAGCCCGGTGGCCGCCATGGCGGTAAACAGTGTAGAAAATGATTTTGTAAACTTCATGATGGAGTCCTGTTGAAGTCCATCCTTTTTTTGAAAAGGAATGAACGCTACTTCAGCAACACGACTACGAAAAAGGCATCCTGCAAACTTCGCAGTACAACAATTAAAGGAACGATGCTTTCGTTCCGAATAAACACTTTTGAGAGAATAAACGATAGATTTAAGAAAAAGAGACTCGATAGGGATTTTAAGTATTAATTAAAATACGCTTCTGAGCATAAAATCGCCTTATCTGTCTGATTTTTCGGCGGCAATCTATCAGGGGGGGCATGTGCCTGCAAGGGAATTTTTATTAAAAAAGGCCGGCATTTTGCCGGCCTTTTTATAGGTTACTGACGTACGGGACAATTACTGGTAAGAGTAGTCCATGGTTACGCCACTGTACGTGCTGTATGCACGGATACC
>JBPEWW010000066.1:0-2476 GCA_052032275.1 Alteromonas sp.
CTCAAGGGCAACATGATGTAAGCGCTCCACACTTTCGTTAAACTGGCCGAATACTTCCATCAGGTTGACCGGCCCGGTAATTTCATCAAACACCTGGATACGAAATTCTGCCGGCCCGCCAATAAAATCTTTTTCAATCAGAGCTTTTAAGCCAAACTGGCGCGAAAGTGTGTCATCTGGCCCTTCGATAACCCGACCTTCCATCACCAGGGTATGAATGCTGATGCCATATAACGACACGTAGTCATACAGGCTGTCCACAAAGCGGTAAGCAAATGCGCGGTGGTATTCTTTGTCGATTTCCTCTGTAAGCTTTTGTTGAGAAAGCCTGTCTTGTGGCAGGCACGCCTGCACATGCCGTTTGAGCTGGCTGGTGAACATGCGCGAACTGAGGATGTAGTTATTAACACAGGCGTTCAGGTGAGGCTTGGCCGTTTCCATGGCCTCAATCCCAGCCTGTTCCACATAAAGCTGACCCAGTCTGGCCATAGCATCCAGGATCATATCAAAATTGGCATTCACCAGGCGGTATTTATGGGCCACCGCAAACGCCGATGACAGCCGCTTCTTTGCACGCTTGAGCTCTTTAAACTGTGCCTCGGTAAGGGCAACGGTGTGCTGATTGTTGCGCGAGGTAATAAAATACTCAGATTGCATAGCTGATGCTAACTTCATACGAGAAAAAAGCAGGTTAGCACGGACCTTGTCAGCGTGAAAATACTATTTGAAGATAGTCACCGTGATGTCCAGTCCCTCCACGCTAACTGACTGTAATCTGTCATTAATCTTACCCGTTCTGCCAGCGTGATTATGGTGCTTCTGCTGGCAGATGTTATACTTACTACCTGACTCTTCTACTCACAAGTGCTTATGTTTCCTGCAACTGTTACCGAAAAGCTGCCTGCTGCCGTAGTCAAACAGGCCACGTCGCTCAATGCGGACGAACGACAAACCTTATTCCTTGATTACGTTGAAAAAGCCGAGGCTGTGTGGTTGCTGAAAGGAGAGCAGGGGTTTGTGATGCTGGCGCAGGACGGGGTAGAACGTCTGCCGGTGTGGCCTCACTACGATTTGGTGGCCGCATGGGTGAGTGACGAGCCCCAGGCAGTGGAGCCGGTGAGTATTTCATTGCAACAGTTCAGGCAGGACTGGTTGCCCGGGCTGGGCAAAAATGGCATCGAGCTGGTGCTGTTTCCGTGCCGTAAAGATGAGGAAAACAGCGTGCTGAATGCCGAGGAGCTGCTGGCCAGTTTTGATGACAGCGAGCCGGCTGCCTGAATGGCGGTGCACTTATTGCCACTGGCGCAATCGGTAGTGGCCGCGTCAGGCTGGGACAATACTACCCGGGCGATAATGCTGGCGGGCAAAGCACTGCCAATTTTGCCTGACTCACTGCGCACGGCAGAAAACCTGATAGAAGGCTGTGACAGTGACGTGTGGATGGCTCCGTTACCGCTTAAGCCTGACACCCTGGCCGCCTGGTCGCCCAGTAAAATAGTGCGCGGCGTGCTGGCGGTGGTGCTCGAAAAAGCCAATCAGCTGACACCGTCTGAGCGCGCCGGTTATGACTTTGCCGCCTACCTGGCAGCCTGTGATTTATCCCGCCATTTAAGCCAGTCCCGGGGAAACGGGTTGCGGGGCGTGGTGCAACGTATCCAGCGACAACGCTAACTTACAACCGCACGTTGTGGTAGGTGTGTGTACGAGTCGGGAAATAAAGGCCGCGACGCACACCCCGCAAACCACGTCATGTTCCTACAGATGAGCGCCAGTAGTGGACTAGTGCGCCGGCAAGCGGTTCTTAGCTTCTATCCATTGAGACATGTAACGGGTACTGCTCAGGCTTTGGTGCCAGAGCAGGTGTTGTAGAAATAAAGTTGACCGGTGGCCGTCGACATCGTCGGTAAGAGCGGTTATCTGGTGCACCATATTCTGGCTGTGTCCCGGATCAGCAAAGTGATTGGCAAGCGTAAACCCGTGTTGCTGCGCCCGGGCAAAGTGCGTCGCATCTTCATGCAGCCGGCAGCTCGCCTCTGCCATGGCAGCCAGCTCGCTGGTGCAGGTACCCGGCCAGTCATCCGGCTGCGCTATGCCCTCTGCACCCATCGGGGTGGTCACCGAGGGGGTGCCTGAGGCCATGGCGAGCAACAGCTTGCCTTTCACACCGGCCCCGAACCGCAGTGGCGCCAGCAGCACCCGGGCATGGCTCACCACCGCTGCGGCGTCTTCTGCCCAGCCTTCCACATAAAAGCCTTGTTGCGGATTATGTAACTGGGTGGCCTTTTTGGGTGGGTAAGCGCCATACACCCGAAGGCGCGCCTGGGGTAAGCGGGCACGAATGGCTGGCCAGAGATGCTGTTTAAGCTGTAACACGGCATCCCAGTTCGGCGCGTGACGAAAGTTGCCAATACTGATAAATCCATTGCGTGCGTCAAACCCGGGCAGGGTGGCGGTGTCATGCTGAGGGCAGTAAAGC
>JBPEWW010000067.1:0-9671 GCA_052032275.1 Alteromonas sp.
TGCAGCATTACCCCTTTAAACCACTTAGGTTTGCCAAACAGCGGACCAATTTTTTCCAGCCGGTGGATCCCGCCAAGGGTGGTCAGCGGTACAGCCAGTGTCAGCCCGGCGACTTCAAAAAACAGTGCCTGAAACCGTTCATCCAGGCTGTCCTTCAGGGGTAGCTGACTGGCTGGCTGCGCCTGGCCAGTGGCGTTGTCTGTTGCGCTATCCGCCGTCGTGCCCGGCGCATGATCAGCGACAGACTCAGGCACGGATTCCGGGGCAACGGGCACAGGCTGGACTTGTTCTTCTTCGACGACCACCTCAGGAAGGCTTGTCACCGCCGCCTGTTCGAGCAACTTTGCAGTGCGCGCGACCACCTCTGCGGGGTCTTCTGGTGCCCGCAGCAGATCATTGAGGTAGTCCTCCATCACGTTTTCCCGCGCAAACGGCGTGCCCTTGCTCATCGGCTTTCTGTTACTCCAATTCTGTTAATAACTGATTGTAGGCAATGACCCCCCGGGTCCGTGGGTAGACCACAGACGCGGGAAGCTGCGCCTGACTGGCATCACGCAGCCGGGTATCCACCGGGATCATGCCCTGCCACACTCTGTCGCCATAGTCAGTCATCAGCCTGCGCTGCGCCTCATTGGCGGCGTTGGTTCGCCGGTCAAACATGGTCGGGATGATGAGGGTATCAAAGGCCTTTTGCAGCGAGCGGCTCATGATCTCCAGC
This sequence comes from Alteromonas sp., assembly GCA_052032275.1. Taxonomy (GTDB): domain Bacteria; phylum Pseudomonadota; class Gammaproteobacteria; order Enterobacterales; family Alteromonadaceae; genus Alteromonas. The sequence goes on from JBPEWW010000067.1 coordinate 719, forward strand.
GTGTGGATCATTCTGTCCAGTCCCTTCAGCGCCAGATATTCAGTCTGGGTGGGCACCAGGACCCTGTCACACGCCGCCAGCGCATTCACCATCAGGACCCCCAGTACCGGCGGGCAGTCCAGCAACACATAATCGAATTCGTCGGCCACTTTAGACAATGCTTTTTTTAATACCAGGCCCATGCCCTGCTGACTGCCCATTTGGCGGTCCAGCGTGGCCAGCGCCATTGTCGCAGGCAGGACAAATAAGCTGTCCTGCTTAGTGGGACACAAACAATCCAACACTGTATCGGCCGTCACCGGCCCATTGTTAACGAAAATATCATACACGGACGACGACAGTTCTTCAGAGTCGATACCAAAGTAATAGCTCAATGAGGCATGGGGGTCGGTATCGACCAGTAACACCCGCTTGCCCTGCTGAGCCAGCAAGCCACCCAGCGTGACTGTTGTCGTGGTTTTACCCACGCCACCTTTCTGGTTGGCAATCGTCCAGATTTTCACTGCGCTAAAGCCTGTGGTGCCGGGTGATGCATAGCCGTGCTACTCCATTTCCGATTGAATACACTGCCCCATCGACTCAAGGCCGATGCTTTTTTCTGAAATATTGGCCGCCGTGACCGCCTGGGGCATGCCATACACCACGCAGGACTCCTGATCCTGCGCCCAGATTGTGGCACCGCGCTCTTTTAGCAGCCGGCAGCCCTCGCGTCCATCTGCGCCCATCCCGGTAAGGATAACGCCCAGTACCTCGCCGCCGAACACCTTGGCCAGCGAGCCAAAGGTAATATCGACACTGGGCTTGTAGCTGATTTTGTCGGTGGCCCGGGTATCGGTAATTTGCAGGCGGTGCTCACGGCCTTGCGTCTCCACCAGCATTTGCATGCCGCCCGGCGCCAGATAGGCGTGACCGGGTTTCAGCAGATCGCCGGATTCGGCCTCTTTCACCGAGATAGCACAATGGTTATCGAGCCGCTGAGCGAACGCCCGGGTGAAGGTGCCTGGCATATGCTGCACCAGCAAAATCGGATACGGGAAGTTCGCGGGCAACTTAGTTAAGACCGTTTGCAGCGCAACCGGGCCACCGGTAGATGCGCCAATTGCCAGACACTGATACCGCTTCCCTGAGCGGGTAACCGTATTCACAGTAGGCTGCATCACCGCATCAGAACGTCCGGTCAACGCACTGGATGAGCGGAAGAATTTAGACTTCGGTGCATTAGCGGGTAAGGCTGGCGTCGCACGGCCCTGTGGCATGGCTGGCCGGCGTATGCCTACCCCCCGGCGAGCCAGTAAGCGCACCTTGGTGCGCAATAAACTTGCGGCTTCTTTGCGGTCCTGGGCAATGTCTTCAAACTTCTTGGGTAAAAAGTCCAGGGCACCGGCTTCCAGTGCATCGAGGGTGGCCTGTGCGCCGTGATGGGTCAGTGAAGAAAACATCAGGATAGGCAGTGGCCGTTTATCCATGATGGCTTTTACCGCGGAGATGCCATCCATCACCGGCATCTCCACATCCATCGTCACCACATCAGGTGACAGGCTGGCAATTTTTTCCAGCGCATCCTGGCCATCCCGGGCCTCGCCTACTACTTCTAATTCGCGATCAGCATCCAGAATCTCACGTACTCGTCGACGATAAAACGTGGAGTCGTCAACAACCAGGACTTTAAAGGCCATGGATTAAGGTTTCCTATTTCGTTAAGGCTACTTCAATGCTTTGCGAGCATACCGCTTTAACAGGCTGGGAATATCAAGGATCAGTGCAATGCCGCCGTCGGAGGTAATGGTTGCTCCCGCCATACCGGGTGTGCCCTGTAACAGCGCATCAAGAGGCTTAATCACAACTTCTTCCTGACCTATCAGGGCATCGACAACAAAGCCTACTTGCTGGGTACCTATTTGCACCACCACCACGTGCCCTTTCTCGCGGTCGATATTCTTGGTTCCGCGGATCAGCCATTCACCCAGGAAAAACAGGGGGATCGCCTTGGAGCGCACTATCATGGTTAACTGGCCATCTACCGTATTGGTTTTCTTGATGTCCATGTTAATGATTTCGCTTACTGCGCCCAGCGGTAACGCAAAGGTTTGTTTGCCGACAATGATCATCAGGGTCGGCAGAATTGCCAGCGTCAACGGCACCTTAATGTCTAACCGGGTTCCCTTACCCAGCTGGGAATCGATATTCACCGTGCCGTTAAGCTGATTAATTTTGGTTTTCACCACGTCCATGCCCACACCGCGGCCGGAAATATCACTGATTTCCGTCTTGGTGGAGAAGCCCGGTGCGAATATCAGGTTAAAGGCCTCGACGTCGGACATCCGGGCTGCCGCATCGGCATCCAGCACGCCCCGGCTGATGGCAATCTCCTTAAGCTTCTCCGGGTCCATGCCCTTGCCATCGTCCTCAATGGTCAGCAGGATGTGATCGCCTTCCTGAGATGCAGACAATTTCACCGTGCCCATGCGCGGCTTACCGGCGGCCTGGCGGTCATCCGGCATTTCAATGCCGTGATCCACGGAGTTGCGAACCAGGTGCACCAGCGGATCTGCCAGCGCCTCCACCAGGTTCTTATCCAGATCCGTGTCTTCACCTTCCAGTTCAAGGGTAATTTCTTTTTTCAGTGAGCGGGCTAAGTCCCGGACCACGCGTGGGAAACGACCGAACACCTTTTTAATTGGCTGCATCCGGGTTTTCATCACCGCACCCTGCAAATCCCCGGTTACCACATCCAGGTTGGCAATGGCTTTGGTCATGCTTTCGTCGTTGGTATTGATCCCCAGGCTCAGCAGGCGGTTGCGCACCAACACCAGCTCGCCCACCATGTTCATTATCTGATCCAGACGCTTGGTATCAACCCGCACCGTGGTTTCTGCCGCCGGTGGGGCGGGTGTCGCTTTCTTGTCGTCTTTTTTCGGTGCCGGTGCCGGTGCGGCCGCGGCGGGTTTCGCTGCTGGCTTGGCCGGCTCTGCCGGCGCGGCAACGGGCTGTTGTTTAGCTTTCGCCTCGTTTATAGCATCGGTGGCCTGCGCGTCTACGGTTACCCGGGGTTTTTCCGGTTTAGCCGGTGCGGCGGGCTCTTTTTTAGAGGGTCCCTGACCACTGCCATGCAATTGATCGAGTAAGGCTTCAAACTCGTCATCGGTAATTTCATCGTCACTGGCGGCAGCGGCCGGGGCTGAAGGCGCCGCCGTCGTGACAGGTGCCGCCGGTGCAGCGGGGGCGGTATCTTCACCAAACTGGCCTTTGCCGTGCAATTCATCCAGCAAAGCTTCGAATTCATCGTCGGTAATATCGTCTGAATCCGAGGCGGCAGCCTGCTCAGGCGCCACCTGCATCGCTTCCGCTTTCGCTGCCGCAACTTCGGGTTTTGCCGGCCGGCCGGGTGCCCCGCCGCCATGCAGCTCGTCCAGCAGCGCTTCAAATTCATCTTCAGAGATATCTTCTATGCCGCCGTCGCCTGAGGTTTGGTGCATTGCACTGACTTCTGCAGGGGGCGGCGTTTCTTCAATAGCAAATTCCCGCGCTTCAGCAGTCGGGGCAGACGTTTGTACACCGGTGGTGGTGGCTGGCCCAAAAATATTTTCGTCCGGCGTTTCTGGCTTACTGAGCTTATGCAGTACATCGACCAGGGTGGCATCTGCAGCTTCCAGGGGTTCGCGGGCCTTGACCTTTTCGAACATGTCAACCACCACATCGGTGGCTTGCAGGATCACATCCATTAACTCGGGGGTCAGCGTACGCTGGCCGTTACGCATCACATCAAACACGTTTTCGGCACCATGGCATATCTCAACCAGTTCGGTGAGCGACAGAAAACCGGCGCCTCCCTTGACCGTGTGATAGCCCCGAAAAATCGCATTCAGCAGATCTGCGTCCTCAGGATTGTTTTCCAGATCAACGAGTTGTTCTTGTAATTGTTCCAGGATCTCGCCGGCCTCAACCAGAAAGTCCTGTAATATATCCTCGTCTACATCAAACGACATGCGTCGGCTCCCTTAAAAACCCAGGCTGGACAGGAGGTCATCAACATCGTCCTGGCCCTGAACAACGTCATCCCGTTGTTCGGCATCGATAATTGGTCCTTCTGCCCCAATCTTATCGGTTTCTTTTTCAGATTGTTTAGCACTAACTTTGGCGTCTGGTTCGCCGAACATGGTCAGCATGTTCACCAGGCTGTCTTCCACCTCTTTCACCAGCTCGATCACCCGGCGGATTACCTGTCCGGTTAAATCCTGATAGCCCTGTGCCATTAACACTTCAGTGAGCAGTCCGGTCAGCCGGGCAGACTCGTCGGCGGCGTCTTCCAACAACTGATCAAGATCGGCGCACAACGCTTTAAACTCACCCAGCTCGATTTCCCGGCTCATGAGTTTTTTCCATTCAGGCATAATCTTGTCGATACGTCCGGACAGGTTTTCCGCAATGGGCATACTGGCTTCAACCGCGTCCATCGTCGTGTTAGCGGCCTTTTCCGTTTCTTCCATCACATAGGTCAGTCGCGACTGCGCATCCGGAATGTCTTCATTAGCCAGACCTGCAATGCGCTCATCCAGCTGAAAGTTGTTAAGAGAGTCGTGGAGTTGGCGGGTCAGTTTACCCACTTCGGCGAACAGCTCAATTGACTCCTTCATCGAGGCCGCTTCTAAAATCGCGTTCGCCGCTTCGTTGTCTCCTGCCTCCAGACAGGCAACCAGTTGTTTGGCCTCGTCCAGTGTAATAGGGACATTAACATTCGTTGACATCCAGTAACCTCATTTAGCTGGGGAGCGTCTGGATCAACCTAAACGTTCGAAGATTTTGTCGAGTTTTTCTTTGAGTGTGGCAGCGGTGAATGGTTTAACCACGTAACCGTTTACGCCGGCCTGCGCCGCGGCAACGATTTGCTCCTTTTTCGCTTCTGCAGTGACCATCAGTACCGGCAGGTGCTTAAGCTTGTCATCACCGCGGATGGCGCGGAGCAGATCGATGCCCTGCATGCCCGGCATGTTCCAGTCGGTCACGACAAAGTCAAAATCGCCCTGCTGTAACATGGGTAATGCCGTGTTTCCATCGTCCGCTTCCTGGATATTGGAGAACCCCAAATCTTTAAGCAGGTTTTTTATGATTCGTCTCATGGTAGAAAAGTCATCAACCACGAGAATTTTCATATTTTTGTCCAAAATGGCCTCCAGTGAGGGTGTATTCGTTATAGTGTGTAGTTATTCGTCAGCCCGCCACGACTTCATTCGTGATTTAAGTTTTAACATGGCCTGGCTGTGTATCTGGCTGACTCTGGACTCGCTGACGTCAAGCACCTCCCCGATTTCCCGCAGGTTCAGTTCTTCGTCATAGTACAGAGACAATACTATCGCTTCGCGCTCGGGCAGTGTAGTAATAGCATGAGCAAGTGCTTTTTGGAAAGCGCCTTGCATCAAATCTTCTAACGGCGTGTCATTTCCCCGGTTCTGCTCGGTGGCAATGACGTCTTCTGACACGCCCAGGTCTTCAATGCCAACAATTTTCCCCGCGCTGACTTCATTCAGCATCTGGTGGTAATCCTGCAGGCTCACATTCATCTTCGCAGCGACATCGACATCCCGGGCGTCCCGGCCGGTTTCCCCTTCCACCTGTGAAATGGCTTCGGTAATCGCCCGCCCGTTCTTATGCACCGAGCGTGGTGTCCAGTCGCCTTTGCGGATTTCATCGAGCATCGCCCCGCGAATACGAATACCGGCGAAGGTTTCGAAGCTGGCACCTTTCGAGCCATCAAAGTTACGTGCCGCTTCCAGCAACCCGATCATACCGGACTGGATAAGGTCATCCACAATCACGCTCGCCGGTAGCCGGGCCATCAAATGATGGGCAATGCGTTTTACCAGCGGCGCATGTCTTTCGACCAGTTGTGATTTGTCCGTTTGCTGTTGATAAGCAGCGGCCTTACTATTCAACGTTGAGTTCCCGCAACTTTGTCAGAGATTAATTGTTCGATGAAAAATTCCAGGTGTCCACCTGGCTGGTTGGGTATGGGCCATGAGGTGGCTTTGTTGGCCAGCTGCGTGATGGCCATGGCCGCCGGTGACGAGGGAAACGCATCGACGATCGCGGTTTGCTTGCGAACAGCGCGACGAATATTTTCGTCAAACGGGACCGTTGCGACCAGTTCCAGCGCCACATCGAGGAAGCGGCCAGTGACCTTCGACAGTTTACTGAACAGTTCCTGCCCTTCCCGGACATCGCGCACCATATTGGCAATAATCTTAAATCTGAACACCCCGTGCTCGCGATTTAAAATTTTAATCAGTGCATAAGCATCGGTTAAGGAGGTGGGCTCATCGCAGACCACCACCATAATATCCTGCGATGCTTTTGAAAAGCTCAGCACCATGTCTGAAATACCGGCAGCCGTATCGACAATTAACACGTCTATCTGCGAGCGCAGCTCACTGAATGCACGGATAAGGCCGGCATGCTCGGTGGGTGATAACTCAGTCATCGACTGAGTGCCTGAGGACGCCGGCGCGATCTTGATACCATGCGGCCCGGTGACCAGCACCTCATCCAAGGTGCATTCCCCGGACAGCACATGAGACAGGTTTTTCTCTACCCGCAGCCCCAGCATGACATCCACATTGGCCAGACCAAGGTCAGCATCCAGCACCATAACGCGCTTACCCTGCTTGGCCATGGCAATGGCCGTGTTCAGGGTAATGTTTGTTTTCCCGACACCACCTTTACCTCCGGTAACGGCAATGACTTTGATTAATCGTGACTGATTCATCTTCCGTAAGCTACTCGCTTGATCTTCGATCATACTGCTCGTGCTGCATTAACTTCTTGATTGCCACTAGTATGATTCAATCCGTACTTTTTATAAAGCTTTGCAGCAGCCGATACCAGAGATTTCGCTTCTGCCACCTTAATATCCTCCGGAACCCGTTGTCCGTCAGTAACATAACTCACCGGTAACTGGTATTCCACGGCCGCACTGATGACCTCACCGAGGCTGTAACACTCATCCAGTTTAGTAAAGATGCAGCCATCCAGACTGACTTCGCTGTAAGCGCTGATGATACGTTGTAATGCAGGGTATTGGGTATTCGCTTGCGCTACCAGGTATTTACGCACCGGTTGCATCTGGCCATTATCGAACTGACTCAGCTGCTTAATCAACCGGCTGTCACGCTGGCTGAAGCCTGCCGTATCAATCAGAATCAGCCGCTTATGGCGTAGCTGGAATAAACTGTCGGCCAGTTCTTCACTGCTTTGTGCCTTACGCACGGTGCAGCCAATGATCTTGCCATAGGTGGCCAGCTGCTCAAACGCAGCAATCCGGTAGGTATCTATGGTAATCAGGCCCACCTGGTCGGCGCCATATTTTTGCGCATAGCGGGCGGCCAGTTTTGCCACCGTGGTAGTTTTACCGGTCCCGGTAGGGCCGACTAATGCCACCACGCCGGACTGGGTAAGAATATCATTGCCACTGACGTTAATACGGTTAGCCAGCAGATTCAGCGAATATAACCACGCATCCCGCTCGTTGCTTTGCGCCGGGGTATAATGAATAAGTTGTTGCGCCACGCCCTGACTGATGCCCATTTCCACCAGCCGCTGGGTTAGATAATGATGCACCGGGCGCTGGCGACGCTGTTGATTTTCCATCAGATCGGCCACCTGAAACTGCAAGACATTACGCAGCGAGGCCAGCTCATCTTTAATACTCTGTAATTCGTCATGGTTAGCCGCATGGGGCGCAGGGTTAGCCTGGGGCGTGTCGGGCAGCACATCGGCAAACATATCTGCAAAATCTGACGCTCCCTGTGGCTGGCTGGCAGGGGCCGGTTCAGGCTGCGCCGGGCGCGCACTGGCGACGGTCTGGGTGGCCGGTGCCGGGCTGGCTTCCCGGGCCTGCATTTTGGCCTGCTGTTGCTTTTCCAGCAGGGCCCGCAGCGAGTCAGGACCATCATCGCCGATGATTTCGCTGAGACTGGGGGTGCCCTGGCGTGGCGCCTTGGCTGCCGGCTTGCCCGCATTACCGGCTGCCGGCTGGGTGTTCAGCGACAATTTGGCATCAGGCTCCTTGTCGTAGGCCGCCACCAGCTCAATACCGTCAGCAACCTTGCGGTTTGACATGATCACGGCGTCGCTGCCCAGCTCGGCTTTAACCTGGTTGAGCGCCTCGCGCATGTCTTTGCCAAAAAAACGTCTGATTTTCATTCCCAACCTCACTACGCAACGGGCGTCAGATTATTGACCCACCGAGCTGACAATTTTTATTTGTTTGTCATCTGGCACTTCCTGATAGGACAGGACGTGTAATCCAGCGACGGAATACTTTAAGAACCGTGACAAGACCGGTCGCAGCATGCCGGAGGTCAGTAACACCGCCGGTTCACCGGCCAGCTCCTGTTGCTGACTGGCTTGCTGCAGTGATTGTTGCAGTTTGTCTGCCAACCCTGGCTCAATCCCCGCGCCATCTTCACCGCCTGCCTGTAACGACTGGTGCAACATCTGTTCCAACTCTGGCGCCAAGGTTATGACGGGGATTTCCCGACTGCCTGCGGTAATTTCCTGCACTATCAGACGTTTGAGCGCAATTCGCACCGCAGAGACCAGCACATCCGGATCCTGACTCTTCGGCCCGTATTCACTTAAGGTCTGCACTATCGTACGCATATCGCGGATAGGCACCCCTTCAAACAGCAGTGTTTGCAGCACTTTCACGACGGTACTCAGTTGCAGAATGTCCGGCACCAGCCCCTCGACCAGTTTAGGACTGGTCTTGGCCAGCATATCCAGCAATTGCTGAACTTCCTCATGACCTAACAGCTGATAGGCATTATTGGTTAATAACTGGCTCAGGTGGGTGGCAACCACAGTAGCCGCATCCACTACGGTGTAGCCCAGCGTTTGTGCATGATCACGTTTAGTGGGCTTAATCCATACCGCGTCCAGCCCGAATGCCGGATCTTTG
>JBPEWW010000068.1:0-4684 GCA_052032275.1 Alteromonas sp.
TACTCTGTGACATTCAACTTACTGCATTGCAGATACAGGAGTACCACAATATGCGTAAATCAGTTTCGGTATTAGCCGGTGTGCTTACACTTTCAGCATCAGCCGCAGTGATGGCCGCGCCCGACTGGCGTTATGTGGAGGGTGGCTACACCCAATTGGATTTTGATAACAATGAATCGTTTGAGCCAGATGGTCTGGCCATAGAAAGTAAATACCTGCTGAACCAGAACGTCTACCTGAACGGTGAATACCGGTTCTTTGAAGAGAACAGCTTCGACTTTGATATGCTGACCGTCGGTGCCGGTTACCGGATGCCGCTGAACGCCACCACCGATGCGTACTTTGGTGCCAACCTGGAACGGGTTGACCTTGATGGCGACGATGACACGGGCTACAGCCTGTCTGCCGGCGTACGCTCCATGATCACCGAGCAGGTTGAGCTGATGGGTGAAGTGGGCTACTACGACGTGGATGACGGTGAAGCGACCGTGAAGGTGGGGGGCCAGTATTACATCACCCCGCAGTGGGCCTTCGGTGCAAGCTACGAGATGATCGATGAAATTGATATCATGCAGGTGACCGCCCGCTATAGCTTCTAACCCATGTGCGCCCGCACAGCGGGCGCCGCTGGTTATTCTCTGTCAGCCTCGTCGTCCTGCCCGATATGGTCACGGGGCTTAATATCCACACTGTCATGCAGCTCTGAGTAATGCAGCACGGCGTCCCCCGACTGCAGACTCTGCAACACCTGCTCGACTTTCTCGGCAAACGCCATTTCCTGTTCACCGTAATCGGTACCTTCACGAAGCACAAAGGCTTCGGCAATATTGCGAACCGTGTCCTGTGACAACGCGTCCAGCGGAATTATCATGTTGGGTCTCCATACTGCGGTTGTGGGTGGCTTGGCAGGTATTGTTCCACAAATGCCGCAACCCGTTCATGCAGCCACACCCTGGGCTTCAGCATACTGCCCTGCATAAAGCCGACGTGTCCGCCCTGTTCACTCAGCTCCACGGTAACCGCCCGGGAGAGATCCTCCTGCTGCGGCACGACCAGGTGATTCATGAACGGATCGTCAATACTGTGCAATACCAGGGTTGGACAGTGGATCGCGCTGAGAAAGTGGTAGGCGCTGCACTTCTCATAATAATCTGCGGCATCCTCAAAACCATGCAGCGGCGCGGTCACTTTATCGTCAAACTGATGAAATGCCTGGATGCTGTCCACGTCCTCTTCTTTCAGCTGAATGAGCCGGCGGTAGTCAATAAATGCCATTTTTCGCTTAAGCGTCGCCTTCATACTGGCCAGCAGGTATTTCTGATATACCCGGGAGAAGCCCTGATTAATACTTTGCGAGCACTCGGCCAGTTTCAGCGGCGCTGACACCGACACGGCTGCCTGTAGCCATTTCTGCGCGGGGTTCTCACCCAGCAGTTTTAGCAGCATATTGCCGCCCAGCGAGAACCCAATGGCCACTTTAGGCAGCGCCGGGAACCGGTCACTCAGCCAGTCAAGGAAGAACGCGGGATCGCTGGTTTCGCCGGAATGGTAGGCGCGCGGCTGCCGGTTAGGTTCACCGGAACAGCCCCGGTAATGCATCATGACCACCTGCCAGCCCCGCTGGCTCAGCGTCGCCATCATGTCGTGGGCGTAATGTGACCGGATACTGCCCTCCAGGCCGTGAAACAGCGCCACGATCCCGGTGGGCTCCTGCGGTTTCGGGCCCCAGGCGACATCAATAAAGTCATCATCGGGCAGCTCCAGACGCTCCATACTGTAGCGCAGCGGGAGGCGTTTCTGAATGAAGCGCGGCCAGATGGTCTGAATGTGGCGGTTGCGTGCCCACACCGGGGCGCGAAAACTGCTTTGTTTTATGCTCCCGTGGGAGCGGTTGTGTTTACTCATGGCGGCGTTATTCTGCCTGTTCCAGTTGTGACATCAGGTAACTCAGGCTGGCTCTGGCCTTAGGCTGTGATTTAAGCTGATAATGATGAATGAACGCCACCACGGTGGGGTTGAGCGCATCGCCGTCAAACCGGCTCACCGCCAGTCCGTTCAGGGTCGTCACCAGGACGGCCTGGCACTGGCGCTCCAGCGCCAGCTCCTGCGCTTTTAACGCCGCATAATCGGCCTCATTCCCGCCGTGCTCGGGGTGCGCGGCACGCCGGCGTGTCCGGTGTGCCACCAGCGTAGCATCCTGTTGTGCAATGGCCTGCTGCAGCGTTGCCAGCTGCGGCAGGGTGACGATTACGTTATGCTGCATACACCAGCACACCAGCAATAACAGATTCACGTTAACGCCGTGATTATCCTGTAACGCCAGGCAATGAACCGCGGCGTCCCCCCGGGTATACAGCGCGCCGCTAAACTCCCAGAACGTGTCTGGCGTCAGTTCAGGTGTCATGCAAGTACTCCTGCCGTTTGGTTTCCATGGACTCCTGGGCGTCGAGCCATGCCATTTCGTGTTCTTCCAGCGACTGCTTTATCGACGCCTGCTCGTCCAGCAGCGTCATAAGTTCGCGTTTGTTATCGTCATCGTACAGGTCAGGGCGGGACAACTCAGCTTCCACCGTTGCCAGCCTGTCAGACAGCTTGTCCATGGCCTTTTCGTGCTTTTCCAGGGCTTTTTTCAATGGCGCCACCGACTGTCGAAACTCAGCTTCACGCCGCTTCTCTGCTTTACGATCGGTTTTGGGCTGCGCTGTTTTGGCCGGTTTCTCTTCCTGCTGCTGGGCCAGGATCCACTGCCGGTAGTCATCCAGGTCGCCGTCAAACGACGCCACCTGGCCACTGTCTACCAGATAAAAATCCTCACACACCGAGGACAACAGGAACCGATCGTGCGACACCAGTACCATGGCCCCGCTAAAGCCCTGCAAGGCCATATTCAGCGCATGGCGCATTTCTAAATCCAGGTGGTTGGTCGGCTCATCCAGTAACAGCAGATTCGGTTTCTGAAATACAATCAGTGCCAGTACCAGCCGGGCTTTCTCGCCACCGGACATGGGTGCCACCGGCCCGAGCGCTTCGTCGCCGTGAAAACCAAAGCCCCCCAGAAAATCCCGCAGCTCCTGCGCGGTCATAGGGGTGTCCAGTCGCTGCAGATGTTGCAGGGCCGAGGCACTGGGATCCAGGGTTTCCAGCTGATGCTGCGCGAAGTACCCCACTTTGAGGCCGTTGGCCGTGGCAAAGCTGCCCGACTTTGGCGCATGCACACCCGCCAGTAACTTGATCAGTGTCGATTTACCCTGGCCATTACGCCCCAGCAGACCGATGCGACTGCCGGGGACCAGATTCAGCCGGACCTGTTCCAGCACAATATGCTCGTCGTAGCCCAGCTGGACGTGCTCCATCTGTACCAGCGGATTCGGCAGCGCGGCCGGAGGGGCAAAGGCAAAACTAAACGGACTGCTGGCGTGGGCCGGCAGCAGGGTTTCCATCTTCTCCAGCTGTTTAACCCGGCTTTGCGCCTGTTTGGCTTTACTGGCTTTGGCTTTAAAGCGGGTAATAAATGACTGCAGGTGGGCAATTTTGTCCTGTTGCTTCTCATATTCAATGTTTTGCAGGCGCAGTCGCTCGGCACGCTGGGTTTCAAACGCGGAGTAGTTGCCGGTGTAACTCACCAGCTGTTGCTGCTCGACACTGAGAATATGTCCCACGGTACTGTCTATGAAGGCTTTATCGTGGGAAATCAGCAGCAGGGTGCCGTCGTAGCGTTGCAGCCATTTTTCCAGCCAGATCACCGCGTCCAAATCCAGGTGGTTGGTGGGCTCATCAAGCAGCAATAAGTCAGACGGGCAAAGCAGCGCCTGGGCCAGGTTCAGGCGCATTCGCCAGCCCCCGGAAAAATCACTGACCGGCGCCTGCAACTGCGCATTAGTAAAGCCCAGGCCAGCCAGGATGGTCGCAGCGCGGGCCTCGACGGTATACGCACCGGCCTGCTCAAGCTGGCCATGCAGCCGGCCGATGGCTTCGCCGTGCCGGGCCGCCTCGGCCTCAGTGAGTTGTTGTTGCAGTGCGCGCAAGTGCTGATCGCCGTCGATGACGTACGCCAGCGCCGCCCGGTCGGTGGCCGGGGTTTCCTGTGCCACCGAAACAATCCGCCACTGGGCGGGTAAGTAACACTCGCCACTGTCAACACTGAGCTCTTCTCTGAGCAAGGCAAACAGCGATGATTTCCCGCAGCCATTACTGCCAATCAGGGCGACCTTATGGCCAGGGAAGATCTGCGCCGATGCATGATCCAGCAATACCTTGCGGCCACGCATTAACGTTACGTCTGTCAGCTTGATCATTACTCAGTGAATCTCCAGTGGGTTGCGGCCGCGTATCATAGCAAATCTCGGCGGGGCTATTAATACTGCGTCAGGGTTTATCCGGGGCAACCGGCGGATTACGCCGCTTTAATGCCATCCCGTGCGCGATTGCGGTATACTAAGGCATTACGCCAAGGTTGTGCACAAATAAGGGGTGCTATGTCTTCACGAGTTAAACGACGTTTTATTGCCGGCGCCACCTGCCCCAGTTGCAAGGCGCTGGACACCGTCTCACTGTACTTCGAAAATAACGTAGAGAAGCTGGAATGCGTGAAATGTGGCTATGCTGAGTCGCAAACTGACGCCAATGTTAAATCGCAAACCCGGGAAAAAGAAAACGTGATTGGCATTTTCAAGCCAGAGTAGGC
>JBPEWW010000069.1:0-6999 GCA_052032275.1 Alteromonas sp.
TACGGGCGGCAGCGACATCAACGTTATTATAGCCGGCGCAGCGTAATGCCACATGGCTGACCCCCACCGAGGCCAGTGTGGTGAGTGTGGCATTACAAATAACATCATTAACAAACACGCACACTGCATCATACTTTTCGCACAGCGACGCGGTGGCCGGCGTCAGTGCCATGGTCAAATAGTCAAGCGTAACGCCAGTGTCACCGATACACTGACTAAATACATGTTCGTCATAGGGTTTGCTGCTAAACAGAGCCACCTGCAACGTCATTAATGAACCCCTTCGCTATCTGGCAAGCGCTGCCTGAATATCTGACGCTATAGCTTCCGGCTTGACGGTCGGGCCGTAGCGTTTCAGGACATCACCGGACTTACCGACCAGAAACTTGGTGAAGTTCCACTTTATATTGGTGGTGCCCAGCAGCCCCGGCGCCGCGTGTTTAAGGTAGGCATAAACCGGGTGCGTGGCAGGGCCGTTGACGTCAATTTTGCTAAATAACGGAAATTCAACACCAAACCGGGTGCTGCAAAAACCGGCAATTTCAGTGTCTGAGCCAGGCTCCTGATGACCAAACTGGTCGCAGGGAAAGGCAAGTACCTGAAAGCCCTGTGGACCAAAAGTGCTATACAGATGTTGCAGGCCTTCATACTGGTACGTGAAGCCGCATTTACTGGCTGTGTTGACAATCAATAACACCTGCCCCTGATACGCGGATAAGGCTTCGGTCTCGCCTGAATTGCGTGTGGCAGTTATTTCATAAAGCGGCGCGGGCATCGATAAAACCTCGTGATAACGGTGAAATGCCAGGTAAAGTCGTTGGCAGCAATTCGGATTTTGCTACACTGCCGGTTTACAGTATAAACACAATGCGGTGAAAGAGAACTAACTATGAGTCAGACACGCGTAAGCTTTTTAGGATTAGGGGTTATGGGTTTCCCGATGGCAGGCCATCTGGCGCAGGCCGGCTATGCGGTAACTGTGTACAATCGCAGCCCGGCCAAAGCCAGCGCCTGGCTGGACCGCTACGCCGGGCAGACTGCCACGACACCCGGCGACGCGGTGCAGGACGCAGATATTGTGATGATGTGTGTGGGCAATGACAATGATGTGCTGGAGGTGGGCGAAGCGGCGCTGACACAGATGCGCCCGGGCAGCGTTCTGATTGATCATACCACGGCGTCCGCGACGGTGGCCCGTGAACTGGCTACCCGGTGCGCGCAAGCCTCCGTGGACTTTCTCGATGCGCCTGTGTCGGGCGGGCAGGCCGGCGCAGAACAAGGTCAGCTTACCGTTATGGTAGGAGGTGACAACGATGTGTTTGAAAAAGTAAAGCCGGTTATTGACTGTTTTGCCCGCCATAGTCAGCGCCTGGGACCCACGGGCAGCGGACAGCTGGCAAAGATGATGAATCAGATATGTATCGCCGGAATTATACAGGGGTTGGCTGAGGCGCTGCATTTCGGCCAGCGCGCCGGACTGGATTGTGCGCAGGTTATTGACGTGATCAGCAAGGGAGCCGCGCAGTCGTGGCAAATGGAGAACCGTGCACGCACCATGCTTGACCATGAGTATGACTTTGGGTTTGCGGTTGACTGGATGCGTAAAGATCTCAGTATAGCCCTGGATGAAGCCCGTAGAAATGGCTCTACGCTGGCGCTCACAGCGCTGGTTGACCAATATTACGCTGATGTGCAAAAGTCAGGCGGCGGTCGCTGGGATACTTCCAGCTTGCTGGCACGGCTTACCTGAGCCGCGGTCAGCCATAGCCGGCTCGGCTTTATGACACCTGTGACGGCGGCGCAAACAGTGTTCCGCGACTGTTTACCTGCTGTATCACGCTCGCTAACCGCTGCTGGTTCGGTTCACTGAGTGCTTCCCCCTGCAGCTCGGCCAGCATTTGGTGAACGGCAAAACGTTTATACTGGGGTTTGCCTGCTTCAACCATGCATTGCAACAGGTTGAGCGTGAATGCGGGCACCGTAGGTAACAATAAGCAGGCCTGATAAAACAGGCTCATTGCTGCCAGATATTCATTGGCGACAAACAGTTCAGTGCCTTTATCGTTCAAATCGAATGCCCGATCACTGGCCAGCCCCAGCTGTTGCTCAGTGGCAATAATATCGGTGCTGTTGATGAGCCGGTCGCTAATATCATCGTTAATCAGGTTCCGCTCATGCGCCATCTGCATGAGCGCTTTAGCCGTGGGAACATGACCGAGAGCTGCATGCACCTTGGCGGCAATGATAAGAGTGGGGGTGTCGGTGCGGGCAAACGCGGACATGCCGTCGTTTTTAATCAGGTGGCCAGCCTTGGCGAGATCGTTTTCCAGGGTGGCTGAATAAGCCAGCAGATAATCCCGTTTCTGTGTTTGCTGAGTGTCCCGCTGATTTCGCCCGGCAATACCTATCAGCTTGCGGGCCTGCGAAAGACTCTCCTGACGGTTGGTGGCGGGGCTGTTTTCAGCCAGTTGCAGATAAAACTCGGCCAGCGCAAAGGTAAACTCATTGAAGGTTTCAAGCGTGGTGCGGTGCATGGCCCGCTTCCTCTGTAACAGTTCAATGCTGTCCAGAACCCTGTTTTGTTGCTTATAAGTCTGGGTTTTAAGCCGTGTCGCGGGCATACTCAAATCACTGGCTTTAATGTTGTTCAAATAGACTTCTGCCTGTTCAAATGCCTGCTCCTCAAAACTCAGACATGCCAGCCATTCAAAGGCTTTATCACGGGCCAGGCTGGTCTGGACCAGGTTGCTGAGGTGAGCACCGCAGTCCTGATAACCGCCAGAGGCATACTGACACTTTATGCGTCCCCATTGCGCCCACAGCACCTTGTCAGATTGCTGCAGCACATTTTCATATAATGTCTGTGCCAGCGTGTACTGCTGATTATCGACCAGTAAACGGGCGTGCAATTTGACAATTTCTGAGTGTAACCGTCGTGGGACGCGCGCGTGAGTGAGGCGTGATACCTGGCGCAGGGCGCCCGGCAAATCACCCTCGTCCAGACAACTGAGGACCTGTGAAACAAAACTGCGATAACTGATGTAATGTTCAAGCTGGCGGCGCAGGGTACCAATGTTATAGGGTTTGATAAGCAGAATGTCGGGCTGCACATCCATTATCTGTCCGATCGTCTGGGGGACCCGGTCGGAAGTAAGAAAAATGATCCCTGTGCTGGGTTTTATAAAGCGGGCCTCGCGCAGGCTTTGCACCCAGCTCACCCCGTTTTTCCCGTTTCCCAGATGATAGTCAAACACGATCAATTCAAAATGCTGCTTACGCAGTGCGGCCTTGAGCTCCGTGCCACTGGCAAAGCTGCTGACCTCGAACAACCCCATTGGCAACAGGTGACTGCGCAAGCTGGCGCGGGCAGTGGCATTATCTTCAACTATGGCAAGGCGGTATTGCACTTGAGCACCTGACAGTTCACCGGGGCGGGTTTTCGTACGATTACGGTTTAGCTTACCAAGCTTAGGCTGTTTGTGCATGCTCTGTGATTAAAACAGGGTGTGGGAACCTATACTTGAAAACCGGGTCAGAAAATTGTTACAAGTGTCACATTAAATTTACAAGCAAAGATACGCGGCATTAACGTTTACGTTTACGTCAAGGGTAGATATTAGTTAATGTGACAATCTAAACGACAAACTATCAGAGGCAGCCATGCACAAGGTACCCTTACTCATCAACGGCGAGTTCGTTGAATCTTCTTCTTCTTCATTTATCGACGTAACCAACCCGGCTGATAACAGCGTGATAGCGCAGGCACCGTGTGCCACATCACAGGAAATGGACCAGGCGATTGCCAGCGCTGAGGCGGCCTTTGAAACCTGGAAGGATGTGCCGGTAACCGAACGTGCGCGTCTTATGATGCGTTATCAGGCATTGCTGAAAGAGCATCAGGAAGATATTGCCAAGATACTTGCTTCAGAAACCGGTAAAACTTTTGATGACGCTAAGGGTGACGTGTGGCGCGGCATTGAAGTGGTCGAACAGGCTAT
Source organism: Alteromonas sp. (assembly GCA_052032275.1). Taxonomy (GTDB): domain Bacteria; phylum Pseudomonadota; class Gammaproteobacteria; order Enterobacterales; family Alteromonadaceae; genus Alteromonas. The sequence continues at coordinate 3,999 of JBPEWW010000069.1, forward strand.
GAATATCCCCTCGCTGATGATGGGCGAAACCGCCGAAAATGTTGCCCGGGGCATTGATACCTACAGCTATATTCAACCGCTGGGTGTGTGTGCAGGGATCACCCCGTTTAATTTTCCGGCCATGATCCCACTGTGGATGTTCCCCATGGCGATTGCCTGCGGGAATACCTTTGTTCTGAAACCGTCAGAGCAGGATCCGCAAACGCCCATGAAGCTGGCAGAGCTATTTATGGAAGCGGGAGCGCCGAAAGGTGTGCTGAATATTGTGCATGGTGGCAAGGATCAGGTTGACCCACTGCTAACCGATCCCCGCATTAAGGCTGTGTCCTTTGTGGGTTCAGTGCCTGTAGGCCAGTATATCTACCGCACGGCTACGGCAAATATGAAGCGTGCGCAGTGTTTCGCTGGCGCAAAAAATCACAGTGTGATCATGCCAGACGCGAATAAAGAACATGTGCTGAATAACCTGGTTGGCGCTTCTGTCGGTGCGGCCGGACAACGCTGTATGGCAATTTCTGTCGCGGTATTCGTCGGTGAAGCGCAAAACTGGATCCCGGAACTGGCAGAACGCATTAGCAAAGTGAAACCCGGCTTGTGGGATGATAAGAATGCCGGTTTCGGACCCTTGATTAGCCCCCAGGCGAAAGATCGCGTGGTGTCTTATATCAAAAAAGGGAAAGAAGAAGGGGCATCCTGCCTGCTGGATGGTTCGGACTTCACGCTGGAAGGTTACGAAAAAGGTAACTGGGTGGGGCCGACCGTGTTCTCTGATGTCACCACTGACATGACCATTTATAAAGAAGAAATTTTCGGGCCAGTCTTATCGTGCATGAATGTCGATTCTCTGGAAGAGGCACTGGAGGTGGTTAACGCCAACCCCTTTGGTAACGGCACGTCTATTTTCACGAACAGCGGCCCTGCAGCCCGTAAATATCAGCGGAACGTGGAAGTGGGCCAGGTGGGGATCAATATTCCCATCCCGGTGCCGCTGCCATTTTTCTCGTTTACTGGCTGGAAGAACTCTTTCTATGGTGACCTGCACGCCTATGGCAAGCAGGCGATCCGCTTCTACTCTGAAACCAAAACCATTACGTCACGCTGGCTGGAAGGCGATATTCCAGGTGGCCCGAACTTAACTATTTCGATGGATTAATCGGGGAGTTGTCGCATGCATTTTGAAATGACCGAAGATCAACAAGCGTTCGCCGAGACCGCCAGACAGTTCGCCGAGCAGGAGCTGGCGCCGTTTGCTGCACAGTGGGACCAGGAGCACATTTTTCCGGTCGAGACGATCAAAAAAGCCGGGGAACTGGGTTTTTGTGGCCTGTATACCCCAGAGGAGCAGGGTGGCCTGGGGCTAAGTCGTTTAGATTCATCCATCATTTTTGAGCAGCTGGCCATGGGATGTACCACCACCACCGCCATGCTCACGATCCATAATATGGCCACCTGGATGATTGCTACCTGGGGCCAGGACGATGTTAAAGCCAGATGGTGTGATGAGCTGGTAACAGGCAATAAACTGGCGTCATATTGTCTGACGGAGCCAGGCTCTGGCTCCGATGCGGCCTCCCTGAAAACATCCGCCAAAGAGCAGGATGGGGGGTATGTGCTCAACGGCTCAAAAGTGTTTATTTCAGGCGCGGGCAGTACAGACGTGCTCGTGGTAATGGCGCGCACCGGTGGCGATGGGCCGAAGGGGATCTCGGCGTTTGCAGTGCCCGCAGATGCTGAGGGTATTACCTATGGCAAGCCGGAAGAGAAAATGGGCTGGAACGCTCAGCCGACCCGTATGATCACGTTTGAAGATGTCAGACTCGACAAGGCCTGGCGCCTTGGTGAGGAAGGCGAGGGCTTTAAAATGGCCATGCAGGGGCTGGACGGCGGTCGAATCAACATCGCGACCTGTTCCATAGGGACGGCACAGACAGCGATAAATGTTGCCCGGGCGTACATGCAGGAGCGCGAACAGTTCGGTAAACCGATTGCCAGTTTTCAGGCGCTGCAGTTTAAGCTGGCTGATATGGCCACAGAGCTGGTCGCGGCACGTCAACTGGTGCGACTTGCCGCCAGCAAGCTGGACAATAAACACGCTGATGCCACTACCTACTGCGCGATGGCGAAACGCTTTGCTACCGATGTCGGATTTACTGTGTGTAACGACGCGCTGCAGCTGCACGGTGGGTATGGCTATATTAAAGAATATCCGTTGGAGCGGTTTGTACGGGATGTCCGGGTACATCAGATTCTTGAAGGCACCAACGAAATTATGCGTGTCATTATTGGCCGCCGGCTGATAATGGACGAGCGCGAGGTTCTGTAACAGGGAGGCGACATGTCGACACAGACAACAGAATTGCCGGTCACAATCAGCGAATTGGCGGCCGGCGGAGATAAGAAAGTTGCAGTTTTAACCCTGAATAAGCCCAAGGCGCTAAACGCACTGGATTTAACCATGGCAGAGCTGATGCTGGATGCGCTCACAGGTTATGCTGAAAGAGACGACATTGCTTGTGTGCTGATTCAGGGAGAAGGCGAAAAAGCGTTCTGTGCCGGTGGTGACGTTGTGTCTATGCATCAGGCGATGGCCAGCTCACACGGTGAAATTCCAGCTTTTCTGGAGACCTTCTTTACCGTGGAGTACACGTTAGACCATACCATCAGCACCTTTCCGAAACCGGTCGTGGTGTTCGGCAGCGGCATCGTGATGGGTGGCGGCATGGGCCTGATGACCGGCGCCAGCCATCGGGTAGTAACAGAAACGTCGCGGCTGGCCATGCCGGAAATAACCATTGGGCTGTATCCGGATGTGGGTGGCAGTTACTTTCTGCCACGCTTACCCGGACAAAGTGGCAAGTTTCTGGGGTTAACGGGAGCCAGTATGAACGCCACTGACGCCCGTTACCTGGGGCTGGCCGACCACACCACGGACGCTGCAAACAAGCAGACGTTGCTGGCAGCCTTGCGGGATCATCAGTGGCAGTCAGAGGATTTACATGCT
>JBPEWW010000007.1:0-2515 GCA_052032275.1 Alteromonas sp.
ACCGGGGAGAGTAAAATAGCGGTGCGGAACGACAGCAAATACATGATTTGCGCCGACCAGATGACCATCAGGATCCCGTTGTATGCAAACGGCAAACAGAAATACAGACCACACACTATGCCAAACTGGATCACAGCCAGTGCCCAGCGCGTACGGGCATCATGGGCATAGGGCTGGTCACGCACGGCCATCAGAAATGTTACATAAAAGCTGATATACAGTGCCATAGCCAGCAGCCATTGCCGGTGCGACACCGACTCGGCCCCGTACGACAGTGCCAGCGCGCTGACCGCCACCAGCAACCAGGTCAGGGTGGCTGACAGCGTTTCCATATTCAGTGTGACGTTCCGTGTTAATAAGAGTGAATGCATAATCCTGCCCGCTAACTGCTTGTTATTATCGTGCGCAAAAACTCACCAAAGCACAATAGGCCAAAAGTCACTTTTCTTTTAGTGACTTTCGGCACTACTGCAGCATTACAGCCGCTGCCACACTTGCCTTAACTCATCCAACAAGGACTTTTTACCATGACGTTTTTCAACGAAGGATTACTTTCTGCCTATCAGCTGCTGGTGTGGCTGCACGTGGCCACGGGCGGTCTGGCACTGGTATTGTTCTGGGTACCGGTTCTCTATACCAAGGGCAGTCCCAGGCACATTCAGTCCGGGCGGCTGTATGCCAACTGCATGATTTTTCTGTCACTGTCGGGCGTTGTGTCGGCTTTACTGGTCATTGCGGCGCCGGCGTACTTTAAAGCTGAGCTGTTTGCCGATGGGGTGGATAGCGCCGCGCTTGCAGCCGCGGTCCGCCAGTTTATGGGGTTTCTGCTGTATCTTTGTGTCCTGGTCCTGACCAATGTGCTCCATGCCACCGCGGTGCTCCGCGTTAAGGCCAGGGTCCGTCAGCTGCGTCACTGGCGCTATCAGGTACTGCCTGCCCTGCTGCTGCTAAGCGGGCTGGGGGTGCTGGTGACCGGCCTGGTTCACATGCACTTTATGTTTATCGCGTTCTCGCTGATTGGCGTGGTCTCAGCCGTGGATATCCTTCGGTACTGCTGGCGCGCTACCGCGTCACGCAACGACTGGATGCGGGCGCACATCGGGAATATCTGCGGTTCCGGAATTGGCTTGTATACGGCCTTTATGGCCTTCGGCGGGCGCTCACTGTTTTCTGATCTGGGGCAGTGGCAATGGGTATTCTGGATTGCCCCCGCCGTAGTGGGCTCGGTACTGATCTCCCGGGCGGTGAAGCGTTATTGTGTGCCGGTCTCCCCGCACTCAGCCCGGTCACCGGCACCGTCAGACCAGACACAAGTACGGTAAACACAAATGCGCCGCAGTCATTGTGGCGCGAGTGTCTGAGCCAACCCTTATACCATCCGCCGTAGCAAGGCGGTGGTATTAAGGGATAACAACCGCCAGCAGCCCAGTGCCCCTAACAGCCCCACCACCAGCGCACCGGCCAGCGGCGCGATCAGCCAGTAGGCGAAGTGCCAGCTGCCTTCCATCTGGAAGACCTGGGTTTGCAACAGATACAGACTGAGCTCATTGGCCAGCGCAGCCATAAACCCGGCCACCACGCCAATGATCACAAACTCCAGTACCACACTGGCGCGGATGAGCTTGCCTTTGGCACCGAGTGTGCGCAGTATGGCCAGCTCCTCCTGCCGTTCATCCATACTGGCCTGGACCTGGGCAATTAACACCAGCGACCCGGCCGCCAGCACCAGAATAAGAATAAACTCTACCGCCAGCGACACCTGCTCAACAATCTCCCGCAACTGATTAATGCGGGCATCCACATCGAACAAGGTCACCGAAGAGAATGGCTGCAGCAGTCCGGTCAGTTCGGCCTTACGCGCGCTATCCAGATAAAAACTGGTGATATAAGTGGGCTTAAAGGCCTGCATGGCAGCGGGATCAATCACAAAGAAAAAGTTCGGCTGCATGGTTTGCCAGTTTACTTCCCGTAAGCTGGTCACCTGCGTGGTGACGACCTCGCTGCCAATGTTGAAAGTAAGGCTATCCCCCAGTTCAATCTCCAGCCGGTCGGCCACATCGGCCTCTACCGACACCGCATAGGTCCCGTCCGGCAGTGCGAGCATACTGTCGCCGTGCCATTGCCCTGCAACGACGCGGTTCTCGCTCTGTAAGGTGTTGCTCCAGGTGAGGTTGGCCTCCCGCCCCAGCCCCTCACGGCCTTCCCGGGGGGCATTTTCTTCTTCTTTGGTGACCTCGGTATTCACCCGCTCATCGTTCACCGCCACAAACCGACCACGCACCACCGGATAGAACTCATCCACGTCGACGCTGTTGTCTGCAAAGTGTGACGAAAGCGCCGGTTTCTGCTCCTGGGTGATATTAATTAAAAAGTAATTGGGGGTGCCTTCCGGCAATTGCGCCCGCCACTGTGCCACCATGTCATTGCGCATAACCAGTACCACCAGCAACAGCATGATGGTGACCGAAAAGCTAATTAACTGCACGCTGTTGTCCATGGCCCGGCGACGAATACG
>JBPEWW010000070.1:0-9516 GCA_052032275.1 Alteromonas sp.
CTTATCTACCTTATTACGTTCAATCATTGATGCTTCACCGGATCTTATTTATTACCGCAACGAAGAAGGACGGTTCGCCGGCTGTAACCGGGTGGCGGAAATGATGACCGGTAAAACTGAAGAAGAGTTGCTGGGCCTGACACCGCATGACGTTTATGAAGAGGACCTGGCGCGACAGGTGGTGGAAAGTGATCAGGAAGTATTGGAAACCAATGCCAGTATTACTGATGAGTTGTGGCTCAGGTTTGCCGATGGCCGCCGTCGCTACTTCGAGATGCGCCGGGTACCGTTTTTCGACAAGAACGGCAACCGGCTGGGGCTGCTGGCGTTTGGTCGTGATATGACCGAGCGTAAACAGGCAGAGAGCGCGGCTGAGAAAGCCAATACGGACAAAACCCGTTTTATCGCCACCATCAGCCATGAATTGCGTACCCCACTAAACGGGATCGTTGGATTGAGCCGGATGCTTCGCGATACCGAGCTGTCAGAGGAACAGTTCAACTGGGTGAGTACAATTTACGCCAGTGCCATTACACTGGGCAACATATTTAATGACATCATTGACTTAGATAAGCTTGATCGGGATAAATTGGAGCTGAGCCTGAAGGTGGTGTCACTGAAAGATTTTACCGAAGAACTCAGCAGTATCATCCGCTTGCTGGCACAGGACAAAGCGCTGGAACTGCGTACAACAATTAATGAGCCGTTGCCGCAGCTGGTGGAAGTAGACGGCACGCGGCTGCGACAAATTCTTTGGAATATACTGTTTAATGCCGTCAAGTTTACCCAGAAGGGCCATGTCAGTCTGAGTGTGTCCGCCACCCGGCCTAATAACGATATCAGCCTGGTGACCTTTGTGGTGGAAGATACCGGCGTGGGGATCCCGGAAGAGGAAGTGGATAAGATCTTCGCCATGTATTACCAGGTGGATCATCCGGATCATCAGTCAGCCACGGGCACCGGCATTGGTCTGGCAATTTGTAAGCAAATGGTTGACTTAATGCATGGTGACATCCGGGTGACCAGCAAAGTAGGTAAGGGTACCCGGTTTGAAATCGAGCTGCCCCTGCAAATCTCCACCCAGCCCATGCAGTCCGCTAAGCTCAGGGTAACGGGCCTGAAGATCCTGCTGGTCGAGGACATTGAGCTGAACGTGATGGTTGCCAAGGCGTTGCTGGAAAAACTGGGTCAGCAGGTTGACGTGGCAATGACGGGGCAGGATGCCATCGACAAGGCGCGGGCTACGCAATATGACCTGATCCTGCTGGATATTCAGTTACCGGATATGACGGGGTTCGATGTTGCCTCGACCCTGCATGAAGAAGACCTGGTCATGCAAACTCCCATTGTGGCACTCACTGCGAATGTCATTAAGAAGCGTGAAGAGTACCTGCAAAATGGCATGGACGATGTCATTGCTAAACCCATCAAGAAGAGCCGGGTGATTGAAGTATTTAACGAGCTTTTCAGTGAGCCTGACCCGGCACCCAGTGACGATGCGGAGGAACCGAAACCCGATACGACCAAAGCGCTGACCACCATTTTAGATATGGACCTGTTGCAAATGCTGGTAGATACCATTGGTGAAGATATGGTGCGGGCCAGTGTCAAAGTGTTCCAGGATAAAGCGCCTGAGTACCTGGAGATCCTGGTACTGAGTCTGAGCGCGGACGAAAAAGACGACGTATGTGCGGAGGCCCATAAAATTAAAGGGGCGGCGGGCTCGGTGGGGTTATCCCGGGTGCAGCGGATTGCCAATCAAATTCAGCAGGGGGATCACCCGGCATGGTGGCAGAATGTCCACGACTGGGTAGAGGAACTGCAGATGGCCATGCAGCACGATCTGAAAGCGTTGCACGACTGGCTTAACGAGCAAAATATTGATGACTGACCAGGACACGCAGCCCATGGAGCCCACGGCCTTTACCAACCATGCGGTGGCACCGGACGGGCTGCCTGCAATTGACGAGCTTGAAACCCTCCCCATTTCTCCCCGCTACCGGCTGCTCAACCTGGCCACCGGGGCGGTGTTTATGCTGGGGCTGTGTCTGCTGCTCAGTGCGCTTCGTTTCCAGCCTTGGGTGACGATGCCTGAGCCGTTCCTGTTCGCCTATCCGCTGGCGACCGGGATCATTGTCAGTGTGGGGCTGGTGAATCTCGCCTACCACTGGCTGGCCGATCCGTTGATCCGCTATGCGGTGCGTGAACAGGATCTGGTATTGCAGCGCGGGCTGTTTTTCCGGGTCGTGGTATGTCAGCCCATCCTGCGCGTACAGCACATTGAACTGAAACGCGGCCCACTGGAACGTCTCGCCGGCCTTGCCCGGCTGCAGGTGTTTTCCGCTGGCGGCAGCGCCCACACGTTCGAAGTGCCTGGGCTCACTCCTCGCCGGGCGGCGCAGCTGCGCCAGTTTATTATGGATCATAAAGAGCTGGACGCCCGGTGAGTACGCCGACTACGGATACCCGGACCTCAGACAACCCTCGTCACATAGATACCGGCGATAGCTGGCGCCGGTTGTCACCCATAGCGATCGTGTATTTCACCGCCAGTAACCTGAAAAAGCTGGCGCAGTTCTTAGTGTATGTGGTGCCTGCGGTGGCAGTCAGTGTCAATGTACTCGACTTACAAAATTCACCGTATACACTGCCTCTGGTGGTCCTGATATTAACGGGCATGGCACTGAGCGGGGTGGTCAGTTATCTGTTTTACCGCTTCCGGGTGCACGACCAGCACGTGGAGATTCGCGATGGCGTGTTTCACCGCCGCCACGTCAACTTACCGTTCTGGCGCATACAGAATGTCAAGATAGAGCAACCGCTGTACTACCGGCCGATGCAGTTTGCGCTGGTGGTACTGGATACTGCTGGCAGTGCACAGGAAGAGGCCAGAATTGTTGCAGTATCCCATAGTTATGCGCAACAGCTGCGTAAACAGGTGCTGGCATGGCACCAAAAACCGGCGGGCGAGACACCAGACCAGTTTGCCCAGGAGCAGCCTGCACAGGCCCAGGCTGAGCCAACCCGTGAGATTAACGAAGAAATCCTGAACCGGCGCTCAGTGGGCGATCTGGTCATTCATGGCATTACCAACAACCGGGTGTGGATTATCCTCGGGGCGGCCGCGCCCTTCTATGATACCGTCTCGACCCGGGTGGCGGAATGGCTTGGCACACACGGCTTACAGCTTGGTAAGCTGGCCGGCGAGCAAACCATTGTCTGGTGGCAGCTGACGCTGTATGTGATCACTTTTGTGACCATTATCATGGCGCTGATTGCCCTGTTGTCGGTAGGCGGGGCGCTGCTTACGTTCTACGATTACACGCTGAGCCGGCATCATGACCGGTATATTCGCCGCAGTGGGTTACTGAATAAGCAGGAAGTCAGCATGCGCCAGTCCCGTATTCAGCTGGTACATGCCAAACAGGACTGGCTGGATATGCTGTTAAAGCGGGTTAATTTGTACTTTGAACAGAATACCTCGACGGCACAGCAACATGCCGACCTGATGTCTCCGAATAAATTGCTGGTTCCTTCTGTGACGGTCACCGAAACCCAGGAGCTGGTTGAGCAGGCCATGCCAGGCAGCCTGCTGTATCAGCAGGACTATACCGGTATCAGCCGGCGTTACCTGGCTCACTGCCTGGGCGTATGGGTTTGGCCGCCGGCAATCCTGGCCTTGGCGGCGCTGGTGCTGTTACAGGTGTGGGATGCGGCGGCCATTGCACTGCTCCTGTTACTGGTGATCAGTGCGCTGGTAGGGCTTCGCTGGTGGCGCTGGGGGGTGGCCTGCGACAGCCATTATATGTATGTACGCAGTGGGCGAATTGGCGTGGACTACCAGTGTTTTGAAATGTACAAAACCCAGCAGGTGGCGGTGGTTCAGAGCGTACTTATGGCCCGGGCCGGGGTGGCGACACTGAAAGTAGTACTGGCCAGCGGACAGGTGACGGTGCCGTTCCTGCCCGCTGCCACAGCATACCGGTTAGCGGATCGGTTGCTCGACTGCGCCGAACGCAGCCGCAAGTCATGGATGTAACCATGCATGACATGCGGCTGGCCGGTTCCGCTGCGCCCGGCAAGCCGGGCCAGCGTCGATCAGAAGCTGTCCTGCGGGACCCGTACCCAGCCTTCCATGAGGATCCGGGCCGATCTGCTCATGACCGCTTTAGTTACCTGCCAGCTGTCTCCCTGAGCGACCGCTTCGGCGCCCACCCGCAGTGAGCCGGATGGGTGGCCGAACACCACCGCCGTGCGTTCGCCGCCGCCCGCGGTCCGGTTAACCAGCGTGCCGGGGATAGCAGCTGCCGTGCCAATGGCAACGGCCGCCGTGCCCATCATGGCGTGATGCAGTTTGCCCATTGATAACGCCCGCACGGACAGGTCAATATTCGCGGCCAGGACATCTTTGCCACTGGAAGCCTGATAATTGCGCGGCGGGGCCACCATGGCCACTTTAGGTGTATGCTGTCTTGACGCTGCCTCACCTACATCCTGAATCAGGCCCATTTTTACGGCTCCGTGGGCACGAATAGCTTCGAAGCGCGCCAGCGCCGCCGGATCTTCATTAATATCCCCCTGTAACTCCGTACCCGTATACCCAAGATCCTGCGCCTGAATAAAGATGGTCGGGATCCCTGCATTGATCATTGTTGCTTCAAACGTACCCACGTCAGGCACCTCAAGCTTATCGACCAGGCGACCGGTGGGGAACAACGCGCCGTCGCCATCGGCCGGATCCATAAACTCCACCTGGACTTCCGCTGCCGGGAACGTCACGCCATCTAATTCGAAATCGCCGGTCTCCTGCACCTCGCCGTTGCAAATGGGCACATGCGCGATAATGGCTTTCTGAATATTGACCTGCCAAATACGGACCACGGCTATGCCGTTGTCAGGAATGCGGTCACGACTGACCAGATCATTGTTGATAGCGAACGCCCCGACCGCCGCGGTTAAATTGCCACAGTTGCCACTCCAGTCGACAAAGGGTTTATCAATGGCCACCTGTCCAAACAGGTAATCGACATCAAACTCCGGATCGTCACTGCTGCTTAGGATCACTGTTTTACTGGTACTGGAGGTGGCGCCGCCCATCCCATCGGTGTGCTTTTGGTAAGGGTCCGGACTTCCGATTACCCTTAACAGTAACGCATCTCTGGCCGGGCCTGGCTGCTGAGCCTGCTCCGGTAAATCGGCCAGGTTGAAAAATACGCCTTTACTGGTGCCCCCGCGCATGTAGGTTGCCGGGATCCGAATTTGTGGTGCATGTGCCATCGCAAATACTCTCACTGATTGGGCAGCGCATCGCGGCTGCCAGATAAAAAAAAGCGCCAGCGCTTACGCGGCCAGCGCTACAAAGTAGTGTCCAGACAATGAGTTACTGGCTGACATCCTCGGCTTCAAGGAAGTCTTTGGCAAACCGTTGTAAAACACCGCCGGCTTCATAAATGGACAGTTCTTCCTGGGTGTCCAGTCGGCAGGTCACCGGAACCTCTACTGTGTCGCCCTGCTGCGGATGAATGCGCAGCGTCAGGGTGGCGCCCGGTGCGGGTGAACCGACAACATCATAGGTTTCTGACCCATCCAGGCCCAGGGTTTTTCGGGTCGTGCCGGGTTTAAACTCCAGCGGCAATACGCCCATTCCGATCAGGTTGGTACGGTGGATACGTTCGAAACCCTCTGCGACGATGACTTCGACCCCGGCCAGACGTACGCCTTTTGCCGCCCAGTCGCGGGAGGAACCCTGACCATAATCGGCACCGGCCACAATGATTAACGGCTGTTTGCGTTGCATGTAGGTTTCAATCGCTTCCCACATGCGCACGACCTTGCCTTCTGGCTCCAGACGGGCCAGTGAGCCCTGCTTCACAGCGCCGTTTTCCACCACCATTTCATTGTATACCTTGGGGTTGGCCAGCGTGGCACGCTGCGCGGTCAGGTGATCACCGCGGTGAGTGGCATAGGAGTTAAAGTCCTCTTCCGGCAGCCCCATTTTCGCCAGATATTCACCGGCGGCACTGCTGGCCAGAATGGCGTTTGACGGCGACAGGTGATCGGTGGTGATATTGTCACCTAAAATCGCTAGTGGCCGCATGCCGGTCATGGTGCGCTCGGCATCCATGGCACCTTCCCAGTAAGGGGGGCGGCGGATATAGGTGCTTTGCTCACGCCATGCATACAGGGGGTTGATGTCCGTGCCGTAATCTACCGCCAGGTCGAACATAGGCTCATACACCTTACGGAAGTGTTCAGGCTTGACGCTTTGCGCGACGATGGCATCAATTTCCTCATCGGAAGGCCACAGATCTTTCAGCGTCACCGGATTGCCCTGCGGGTCGGTACCCAGGATATCTTTTTCAATATCAAAGCGTACCGTGCCGGCAATGGCATAGGCCACCACCAGTGGCGGGGATGCCAAAAAGGCCTGCTTGGCGTAGGGGTGAATACGACCATCGAAGTTACGGTTACCCGATAGTACGGCCGTTGCGTACAAATCGCGGTCTATAATTTCCTGCTGGATGGCCGGGTCCAGTGCCCCGCTCATGCCGTTACAGGTAGTACAGGCAAAAGCCACCACACCGAATCCCAGGGCTTCCAGTTCGCCCATCAGATTGGCTTCTTCCAGGTACAGCTTCACGGCTTTAGAGCCTGGTGCCAGCGAGGTTTTCACCCACGGCTTGCGTATCAGGCCGCGTTGATTGGCATTCCGGGCCAGCAAGCCGGCGGCGATGACGTTGCGGGGATTGCTGGTGTTGGTACAACTGGTAATCGCGGCGATGATCACGGCGCCGTCCGGCATGCGGCCATCGTCTGAATTTTCTACGTCACCGGCGATGCCGCGGGCGGCAAGGTCGCTGGTGGGCAGGCGCGCGTGCGGATTAGACGGGCCGGCCATATTGCGGCCTACCGAGGACAGGTCAAAGGTCAGGACCCGCTCGTATTCGGCCGTCGCTAAATCGTCTGCCCACAACCCCGTGTGCTTAGCATAGTTCTCGACCAGCGCTACCTGGTCGTCATCACGTCCGGTCAGCTTCAGGTAGTCAATGGTCTGCTCGTCGATGTAGAACATGGCCGCAGAGGCGCCGTACTCCGGCGTCATGTTGGAAATGGTTGCGCGATCACCCAGGGTCAGGTGGCGGGCGCCGTCGCCGTAAAACTCCAGGTACGCCGACACCACGCGCTCCTTGCGCAGAAACTCGGTCAGTGCCAGCACAATGTCGGTGGCGGTTATGCCTGGTTGTGGCTTGCCGGTGAGCTCGACACCCACAATGTCTGGCAGACGCATATAAGACGCACGGCCGAGCATAACACTTTCGGCTTCCAGCCCGCCCACGCCCAGGGCAATCACACCCAGTGCATCCACATGGGGCGTGTGGCTGTCTGTGCCGACCAGGGTGTCCGGGAAGGCCACACCATCACGGGCCTGGATCACCGGTGACATTTTCTCCAGGTTAATCTGGTGCATAATGCCGTTACCCGGCGGGATCACATCCACATTTTTAAACGCGGTTTTGGTCCAGTTGATGAAGTGAAAACGGTCATCATTACGGCGGTCTTCAATGGCGCGGTTTTTTTCAAACGCATTTTCTTCAAATCCCGCATGCTCAACTGCCAGTGAGTGATCGACAATCAACTGCGTGGGGACCACCGGGTTTACCTTGGCCGGGTCACCGCCTTTTTCGGCGATGGCGTCGCGGAGACCCGCCAGGTCGACCAGCGCGGTTTGTCCCAGAATGTCATGACACACGACCCGGGCCGGGAACCAGGGAAAGTCGAGATCCCGTTTGCGGTAAATTAATTGTTTGAGTGAGTCGGTCAGCATGGCGGGGTCGCAGCGTCTGACCAGGTTTTCCGCCAGCACCCGGGAGGTATAAGGTAAGCTGTCGTAAGCACCGGGCTCAATAGCATTAACCGCTTCGCGGGTGTCAAAGAAATCCAGCTTGCTGCCGGGTAATGGTTTACGGTAATCGATATTCATGATTGTCCCTTGATCTGCCTGAAGGCCGTCCTGACATCCGCAGGCGGCCTTCATTAAGATTTTTAGTTACGGTCTTGCAGGGCGGGTACGCTACGCAGTTCTTCACCGGTATATTCTGCCGACGGGCGAATAATGCGATTGTCGGCGCGTTGCTCCATCACGTGGGCAGCCCAGCCGGTCAGACGGGACATAACAAATATGGGGGTGAACAGCTTGGTGGGGATGCCCATGAAGTTGTATGCAGACGCATGGAAAAAGTCGGCGTTACAGAACAGTTTTTTCTCGCGCCACATCACTTCTTCACAGCGTACTGACACAGGGTAAAGGACCTCATCGCCCACGTCTTTGGCTAATTTCTCTGACCACATTTTAATAATTTCATTGCGCGGGTCGGAGTCAGAATAAATCGCATGGCCAAAGCCCATGATTTTTTCTTTACGGGCCAGCTTGCCCAGCATTTCCTCTTCGGCATGCTCTGGTGAAGTAAAGCCTTCAATCATTTCCATCGCGGCTTCATTCGCACCGCCATGCAATGGACCACGCAGCGAGCCGATGGCACCGGTGACACACGAGTGCATATCGGACAGGGTGGATGCACATACCCGCGCGGTAAAGGTCGAGGCGTTAAACTCATGCTCTGCGTACAGGATCAGCGAGACATGCATGACCTGGGCGTGCAGCTCACTGGGCTTTTCGCCATGCAGCATATGCAGGAAATGCGAGCCGATAGAATCATCATCAGTTTCTACATCAAGTTTGACGCCATCGTGGCTGAAACGGTACCAGTAGCAAATGATGCTGGGGAAGCATGCCAGCATGCGATCGGTCACGTCCTGCTGCTGATCAAAATTTATTTCGGTTTCCAGGTTGCCCAGCATGGAACAGCCTGTGCGCAATACATCCATAGGGTGAGCGTCTTTAGGAATACGTTCCAGTACATCTTTAAGCGCCTGGGGCAGGCCGCGCAGGCTGCGCAGTCTGGTTTTATAATCGGCCAGCTCCTGTGCGGTTGGCAGCTTGCCTTTCAGGATGAGATAGGCCACCTCTTCAAACTGACATTTCTCTGCCAGTTCTTTCACATCATAGCCCCGGTAAGTCAGTCCTGAGCCGGTAATGCCCACGGTAGACAATGCAGTTTTGCCGGCTACCTGGCCGCGCAGGCCCGCACCACTTAGTTGCTTCGCCATTAGGAGTTCTCCTGAATTCTGTAGGTTGTAGAGTGATATTTGTTATATCCGGCACCGCTGGGTGCCGGGTGTTTGTTATCTGTTTTTGCCCTGCTCGAACAAGTCGTCGAGCTTTTTCTCGTACTCGTGGTACCCAAGGTAATCGTACAGCTCCATCCGGGTCTGCATCATGTCAGTGACGGCTTTCTGGTCGCCCTGTTCCAGAATAGACTTATAGACAGTTTCTGCCGCTTTATTCATCGCCCGGAATGCGCTGAGTGGGTACAACACCATGGCCGCACCCCAGTCGCCAAGCTGCTGTTTATTCCAGAGTTCAGTTTTGCCAAACTCGGTAATGTTGGCCAGGAT
>JBPEWW010000071.1:0-2488 GCA_052032275.1 Alteromonas sp.
CACCTCCACCGTATGCCAATGAACTCGGACACATTGGCCAACGTAATGAAACGCATACCAAGTATGACAATAAAAACCGTGTTTGGAATTTACTGGCAGGCACTAAAGCTGTGGCTGAAGCGCACACCCATTTATTCCCACCCATAAGAAATTCAGGATCGAAAGATGTCACAAGGCGAAACAATAATCACTTCCCGCGAAGCGCCCTCACTGGGTTTACGCGTCTGCCGGGCGGCTTTTCTAAAATGCTTATCTCATATGCCAGAAGGCCAGCTCACAATTAAGGAACGGGGAGAAACGGTGGGTGAGTTTGGCGATGCGTCCAGTGAACTCAAAGCCGTGGTCGATATACAGGACCCGGTTGCGTATCAGCGGTTGTTGCTCGGCGGCAGCATTGCTGCCGGTGAAACCTATATGGAGAAACAGTGGGAAACCGATGATCTTACCGCGGTTATCCGAATTTTTGCGCGCAACCTGCCCACACTGGATTACTGGGAAAACAAGTTTAAATGGCTGACCATGCCCGTGATGAAGTGGCAGCATTTTCTGAATCGGAATACCAAGCAGCAGGCCAAAAAGAACATTGAAGCCCATTACGATTTAGGCAATAAGCTCTACACCCGCTTTCTGGACCAGACCATGATGTATTCGTCTGCCATCTACCCTGATCCGAACGCCAGTCTCGGGGATGCGCAGCATCACAAACTGAAGACCATCTGTGACAAACTGATGCTCGGCCCTGACGATCACTTGCTGGAAATCGGCACCGGCTGGGGCGGCCTGGCTGTGTACGCGGCCAAATACTACGGCTGTAAAGTTACCACCACGACCATCTCAGAGGAGCAGTTTGCCTACGCCAGCGACTGGGTGGCCAAAGAGTCACTACAAGAGAGGGTGACACTGCTAAAACAGGACTACCGTACCCTGAATGGGCAATACACCAAACTGGTCTCCATTGAGATGATTGAAGCGGTTGGCCGAAAATATCTGGGCAACTTTTTTCAAAAATGTGCGTCACTGCTAAGGCAGGACGGCCTGATGTTACTGCAGTCCATCACTATTGATGATCGCCGCTTCGAAAGTTACGCCAGCAGCGTCGATTTCATTCAAAAATACATTTTTCCGGGTGGCTTCCTGCCTTCTCAGTATGAGCTGAATGCCCACATGAAAAAGTACAGTGACTTTATGATCCGAGATTTACATGATATTGGCCTTGATTACGCCAAGACGCTCAATGACTGGTATGTGGCCTTTACCGCGGCAAAAGACGCGCTGTTAACCGATGGCTACGACGAGCGCTTTGTGAGGATGTGGACTTACTATCTGAAGTACTGTGAGGGCGGCTTTTTAGAACGAACCATTTCCACCGTGCAACTGGTGCTGAGCAAGCCCGCCCACCGCGAATTGCTTCACCGCAGTTGAAGTGATTCAGTAAAGCCGCAGGCGCGGCTTTACTGGTATGTTGTGGGGCTCTTCCCTGCAGCTCCGTGAGTCAGTACAAATTTTTGCACTAACCGAGCTGGTTACTGGTCCGTTCCTTCAATCACCGAGATAGGTTTGGATACCATGGGCTTGCCCTGGTTAATATGTATTTCCACCCGCCGGTTGCGTGCCCGCTCCTCGCTGGTGCTGGCATTTTCTACCATGGGAACCGTATCCGCTCTTCCTGTCACTGACATCCGGCGCTCATCAAATCCCGGTGCCCTGCGCAACTCTTCTGCTACGGCTACCGCCCGTTGCGACGACAGGTCCCAGTTCGAACTGTACAGCTCATTCGCAATATGTTGCCCGTCACTATGACCAGAGATTGCAACCTCACCGGGCACATCTGCAAGCAGCTCCCCTATTTGCCTGATGACCGGCTTGAACTGAGGTTGCAGGAAGGCAGAACCGGCAGAGAATGAGCCATTTTCCCGAATACGAATGGTCAGCTGCTGACCCAGTGATTCCATCTCTATTGAACCATCCAGAATTTGCTTCTGAAGCTGCTGCGCCACTTTTTTCATTAGCTCGCTGGTTTCAGCCTGTTCCGCACTTTTCGCTGCGGCAGATGATTGATCTGTTGCAGTTTGCTGTGCCTGCCCACCCCGCTGCGTGCCGCGCTGCTTCTGGCGGCCACCGGCTGAATCTTCGTCACCGGCCTGAAACTCCAGCATCTGCTGTGTCATCTCGATTGTTTGTTGCTGAATAGACTCAATTGGCGTGGGATCGGGCCGGCCAGGACGAAACTCCATGGCAATCACACTGGTACCTTTAGGAATATCTTTCACTTCTATTTTATTTTGCACACCGAAGGCAAACTTCATAGAGCCGGCAATTTGCTTAAACTTCAGGACATCCATTTCTGAAAAAGCCAACAGCAGTACAAAGAAACACATTAGCAGCGACATCAGATCGGCAAATGTCCCCATCCACGCGGGCAGCCCTTCCGGCGGGCATTTCGGACACTCTTCTCTCTCAGCCATGACTACGCATCCTCGGCACCCGT
>JBPEWW010000072.1:0-2110 GCA_052032275.1 Alteromonas sp.
TCCGGCTATGACGGCGGTACCGGCGCCAGTCCGCTGACGTCCGTGAAATACGCAGGCAGTCCGTTTGAACTGGGTCTGGCCGAAACCCAGCAAGCGCTGATTGAAAACGGGTTACGACACAAAGTACGGGTGCAAACCGATGGTGGCCTGAAAACCGGCCTCGATGTGGTGAAAGCCGGTATTCTGGGCGCCGAAAGCTTTGGGTTTGGCACGGGTCCTATGGTGGCACTGGGCTGCAAGTACCTACGTATTTGCCACCTTAATAACTGCGCCACCGGAGTTGCCACTCAGGATCAGAAACTTCGCGATGATTACTTCATTGGGCTGCCGGAAATGGTGATGAACTATTTTAAGTTTATTGCTCAGGAAGTCCGGGAAATCATGGCCACACTGGGTGTGCGTAAATTTGATGAACTGGTTGGCCGCACGGAGCTGCTCAAGCCGCTGGAAGGTATCACCGCCAAACAGAGCCGGCTGGATCTTTCCCCGCTGCTGGTGGCACCGAAAGCCGGGGAGCATACCCGTTTATTCTGTTCACAAACTACCAATGCCCCGGTGGATAAAGGCCTGCTGAATGCAAAAATGCTGGAAGATGCCCGGGATGCTGTGACGCACAGCACGGGGATCAGACTGGCTTATCCGATCCGCAACACTGACCGGTCAGTGGGCGCGCTGTTGTCCGGCGAAATTGCTAAACGGCACGGCAATCACGATATGGAAGATACCCCGGTTGAAGTCGAACTTACCGGCACCGCCGGGCAAAGTTTTGGCGTGTGGAACGCCGGCGGGCTGCATATGCGTCTGATAGGGGATGCCAACGATTACGTGGGGAAAGGAATGACCGGCGGTAAGCTGGTGATCCATCCGCCGCAACACATCAGCTACGACGCTCACCAGAGTGCCATTATGGGTAACACCTGCCTGTATGGCGCGACGGGCGGCAAACTGCTGGCGGCCGGACGGGCCGGTGAACGCTTTGCAGTGCGTAACTCTGGCGCCATTGCGGTGGTCGAGGGCATTGGTGATAACGGCTGTGAGTACATGACAGGCGGTATTGTTGCAGTCCTTGGTGAAGTGGGGGTTAACTTTGGTGCCGGTATGACCGGGGGCTTTGCTTACCTGCTGGATGACAACAACGATCTGGCAAACCGGGTAAACGGTGAACTGGTGGAGGTGATGGGAATCACTGACAAGGTGATCCTGGCCGAACATTTACGCGGCCTGATCAATCAGCATTACGAGGAAACAGGTAGTGAGCACTCGCTTTCACTATTGACCGATTTTGCTGCGTCAGTGGAGCGCTTCAAGCTCATCAAACCTAAAACCAGTGATGTCAAAAACCTGCTGGGTCACATCAGCCGTTCCAGCGCAGAATTGCGCGTGCAGGCGCAGTAGAGGGGGAAAAGTTTATGGCAAAGAATGTTTATCAGTTTGTCGATGTTGAACGGATTGATCCACCGAAAAAGCCGATTGTTGTCCGCAAGTCTGAATTCGCGGAAATCTATCAGCCCTTATCGCAGTCCCAGACAGAGGGTCAGGCCGACCGTTGTCTGGACTGTGGCAATCCGTATTGTGAGTGGAAATGTCCGGTACATAATTATATTCCTCAGTGGCTGGATCTCGCTAACGAAGGCCGCATTATGGAAGCAGCCGAGCTGTCCCATAAAACCAACAGTCTGCCTGAAGTATGCGGCCGGGTTTGTCCGCAGGACCGCCTGTGTGAAGGTGCCTGTACGCTGAATGATGATTTTGGGGCGGTCACCATCGGCAGTATTGAGAAATACATCACCGACACCGCCTTCAAAATGGGCTGGCGACCAGATTTGTCGGATGTGATCAAGACTGACAAAAAAGTCGCGATTGTCGGTGCCGGCCCGGCCGGACTGGCCTGTGCAGACGTGCTGATCCGCAATGGAGTGACACCCGTGGTGTACGACAAGTACGAAGAAATTGGTGGCCTGCTGACCTTCGGCATTCCGTCGTTCAAACTGGAGAAAGAGGTCATTAAACTGCGCCGGGAAATCTTCACCGAAATGGGCGTAGAGTTTGTGCTTAACACGGAGATCGGCAAAGACATCCCCTTTGAAGAGATCATCGACCAGTATGACGC
>JBPEWW010000073.1:0-2500 GCA_052032275.1 Alteromonas sp.
CTGAAGCGAGGTGGCGCATTCTACGCTACCCGGGTTGGTTGTCAACACTTTTTTGAAAGTTATTTCTCAAAGCGCTTCCTGTTAACCCTCGCCACTAGTAACCCTTAAGGTTAGTAGTGACTAACTTCACCGAGCTGCTTAAGTGCGTTCCCGTTGAAGAGGAGGCGCATTGTAGAGAGTTATAAGTAAACGTCAACACCCATACCCTAATTAAATTGCAATCACAGGCTTGAATGGCTATTTTTCACTCATTGATACTTCTTTTGTAGACAATTTGAACTAAATACGTCTAGGATGGTTCAAATGTTACGATATGTTAATGTACCGACAAGGATGAGTCTCTCGATTACCGCAACGAAATAGGTGGCAAGTTATGATGCGTAAAACAGGTCTGTTAATTAGTCTGGCCTCGCTTTGCTTTACAGCACCAGTGCATTCAGCTTCAGCAGACACGCCTGACACGCGGGATACTTTCAAAACTACATTTCTGAAGCGGCAGGTCGATCAGAATATGTCGGTAGGCCGGGCGATACGTTCCATTGCCAGTCATTATCCCCAGGATGTGGTAGCCATTGTGGATGTGGCGCTGGACACCTACCCTGATCAGTATCGCGAAATCATCTTTGCGGCAATTTCCGCGCAACCCGCTTCCACGGAAGAGATTGTTCAGCTGGCTATTGAGAAAGATGTCAGTTCCTGCCCGGCCATTGTGAAGCTGGCGATCACTGCCGAACCCAGCTATGTCGATTTTGTCGTACAGGCGGCGGCTAACAGTACGCCGGAAGATCTGGACGAAATAGTGCGGGTGGCGGTGCTTACTGAACCCGACTCCGCTGACAGCATTGTGCAAACGCTGAGTCAGGAGCACCCTAATAAACTCGTAAACATTATGACTACCGCGTTAAATACCGTCCCGTTTGTCGGCGAGTATGTGGTAGACGCGATGCTGGCGGTGTTCCCCCATGAAGCAGACACGGTCATTGAAACTGCCGTGCGTGAGTCGGCGTCCGAGCGTGAACAGGTGCTGAAAATCCTCAACACTGCTCAGCATGCGGGTGTGCCGGACAGCAAACTACGTGCATATGCGTTGGCCGCTGGTATTTCCGACTCTGACTTTACCACCCACGTGGCAGGTAAGTAGGCCGTTCCCAGTCTGCTGTAATTACCGCGATACCGGCAGCACAGCGGCGTTCATATGCAACGCCAGCTCGCTGCGGTAAACACTGAATTGCGCATAGACTGTGCGTAACGCCGATTCTACCCGTTTGTTTTCCTGTGCATTAAGAGTAAACCAGTCAGTGTCGCCTGCGGCATACCGGGTAAACTCTGCGTCAGCCAGTGTCTGTGCCCCCGCTTCAGTTTGCCTGGCTAATGTTAGTGCCTGACGCGCCCGTTGATATTCCATTATGGCAATTTCAAACTGCTGAGAAAGCTGTTCTTGTGCCAGCGAGCGCTCAATCCGGGTTTGTCGAAGTTTAGATGCCGCAATTGCCCTGTCCGATTTAGCCTTGGTGTTGCCCAGTGGATAAGAAAACGTCACGGCGAGTTTCGATTCAGTGCCATGCAATGACAACGGCCCTCCCCCTACGTCCCGGGCTACTTCGGCTTTCAAATCAAGGCGGGGCTTAAGTGCATTGCGGGCCAGCTGCTGTTCGTTACGCAAACGCTGCAACTGTGCATCGTATTTTTGCAGCACCGGATGCTGTGCTAATGCGTTGGTTAGGTCGGCAAGCGCGTCAGGACCAGGCAGCGCAAACGGCCATCTATGAAGCACGCCGTTATTGTGGCCATTGGCATGCAGGGAGTCGGGGAGCTGAGGCTGGCCGTTCGGGTCGCGCCAGAAATAGCCCAGGGTGCGTGCTGCCACACGCTGCTGATAACGTAAGCTGACGGTTCTGGCTTTCAGTTCTAACAAGCTCTGGCTTACTTCGGTGAGTGCTACCTGTGGCGCGTCGCCCCGCGCTACCTGTCTTTTCACCCCGTCCAGTAATTGCTGCATTGCGCCTTCCAGTGCATTGATGACTTGCAGCGCCGCCGTGGTCTCTTGCCAGGTCAGATAGCTGCTTACGCCATCATAGACAAGCCGGTTACTTTGCAACTGGCGGGCAGCGGCAAATTCACGGGTGTCCAGACGGGTGTTGGCAACCGCTAGCCGGCGGCTGTCGGTTGCCCGATCCCGCCATAACGGTATTTCCACGCCTACCGCCACTTCGCCTGCCCCGAGGGTGGCGTACTGTTGCTCGTATACCGGAAACCGGCCATCGGCAACACGGTATTCACTGTACCAGTGGCCATTCACCGAGGACAGCGGCGTGCGCATCTGCTGACTGGCGAATGCGCCATCGTAATAACCGCCGGGGCGTAATTGTGTCTGCTGATGGAATACCGGATCGAACGCCGCATTGGCCGCCATCACTTTCTGGTACTGCTGAAGCTCTCCTTCGTCCAGCTGCTGCTGGAGCGGATGGTACATCAGTATGCTGTTGATAAGCTCAGCTAC
>JBPEWW010000074.1:0-2160 GCA_052032275.1 Alteromonas sp.
CATCCACAGCCACCGTGGCATCAATGAGCGAGGCGACGCCGTCACTGCTGCCAATCAGTTGTTCATAGGCCAGCTTTACCGCCACCCCGGCCAGCAGTAAGTAGCCGGACTTCATGCCGGCCCGGATATCCATGCAGGCGCCCCAGATGAACACACCATGCAAAGCACCAGATAACCCGGCATACCAAATCAGGTGGGCTGAACACAGGTAAATACCGGCACTGGTGCCCAGGCAGCACCAGCCGAATACCTTTAGAAACCGGCCAATGCGATAGTGCTCGCCGTGTAACAGCCATAACAGGGTGAGTCCGGCAAGGTTCAACAGCAGATGATAGCCATTGGTGTGCACCAGGTTACCGGTCAACAGGCGCCAGGTTTCCAGGCCATCCACCGCAAACCGGTGGTACGCCAGCCAGTCACCGGAAAAAGGTTCCGCGATAAACAGGGCAACGGCTGACAGGGCAACCAACAAAGGACCAACGCTATGGCGCGCAGAAAGGGGCAGGGTAATCATCATTGATAGTTATTTTAAGTCACACGAGTTGAGGGCTATCATACAGAAACTACACCGATTTTGCTTGTAAAGCAGGCACGTGGTCATAAATAAGGAGACCCTATGAGTAACGTTCGCGTACACCTGGACAATGGTATTCTGACGCTGGAATTAACCCGCGCTGACAAGAAAAACGCGCTGACCCGGGACATGTATCAGGCGCTGGCTGACGCCATTAACGATGTGGCAGACAATGACACGGTGAAAGTGATTCTGCTAAAAGGAGACGGGGATTGCTTTACCGCGGGAAATGATATTGCGGATTTCGCAGTGGGGCAGGGCGACAACGCCCAGGTCGGTGAAACGGCTGCGTTTATGCGGGCGCTGGCGCATACCAAAAAAGTGGTCGTGGCACAGGTACATGGCATGGCGGTAGGTATAGGTACGACCTTGCTGCTACATTGCGATTTTGTCTACTGTGCGGCGGATACCCGTTTTGTGTTACCGTTTATCAACCTGGGGCTGGTGCCTGAGTACGCGTCCAGTTACCTGTTACCGCGCCTGGCAGGGCATCGAAAAGCCGCTGAGTGGCTGATGCTGGGTGAACCCTTTGATGCTGCCGAAGCGGCACATTTCGGGCTGGTAACGCAAGTGTGTGAGGCGCAGTCGCTGGCCGCAACGGTCACCGCTGTGTGCGACAAGCTGGTGGCGAAACCCGCCTACTCTTTAATCCATACCAAAGCGTTAATGAAAATGGACGGCGATGCAGTGCAGCAGCAGATGGATGAGGAGCTTGATGTGTTTATCGAGGCCATGGGCACCGAAGCCGCTCAGGAGGCCTTCGATGCGTTTTTGCATAAACGTCCCATCAATCCTGAAAAATTTAACTAACGGCGAGATATGAAATTAACCAAACAAACCTTTAGTGCCGTGGCGGCAGGCAGTGTGCTTATGCTGAGCGCATGTGTATTTCCGGGCCCGGAGTCAGCCACACCGCAACGTGAAGCCAGAGAGCCGGAAGCGGCCACTGGTTACGTGGATAAACAAGCGGTGGTCGCCGATGACTATATGGTGGTGGCCGCCAATCCGTATGCCGCCGAAGCCGGTCGCAATATCATTCAGCAGGGCGGCAGTGCCATTGATGCCGCCATTGCCGTGCAAGCCATGTTAACGCTGGTGGAGCCACAATCTTCGGGTATTGGTGGTGGTGCGTTTATCCTCTACTGGGATAATCAGGCGCAGCAGCTGCACACCTTTGACGGCCGGGAGACCGCGCCGGGAGCAGTCAACCCGCAGTGGTTTATCCAGGATGGCGAGGTGATGGCCTGGCGCGATGCGGTAGTGGGGGGCAGGTCAGTAGGTGTGCCCGGTGTGCTTAAGGCGCTGGAAATGGCCCATTATGAATTTGGTCAGCTACCCTGGCGTAGCCTGTTTGACGAAACAATCAGCACTGCCACTGCCGGGTTTGAAGTATCTCCCCGCCTCGAAAAGCTGATTGCCCTGGACTATCATCCGGGCTTGAAAACCTTTCCTGCCAGTACCACGTATTTTCGCCCCAACGGCGAGCCGCTTAAAGCGGGTACCATTAAAAAAAATCAGCCGCTGGCTGACACCCTAAGCGCCATTGCCCAGCACGGCAGTGCTTACATGTATGAAGGCCCGTTGGC
>JBPEWW010000075.1:0-3991 GCA_052032275.1 Alteromonas sp.
GGCCGTCTGGATGCAACGTTTGCCAATGCGGGAGTTGGTTTGTCCTCAGCAGGAACTGAGAACGGCGATGTGGAGGAGTGGGACACCATGATCGACATCAACATCAAAGCCCTGCTATGGACCGCCAAAGCCACCCTGCCCCATCTGAAGCAGTCGCAGGGCCACTTTGTGCTAACCAGCTCTGCCGCCGGCAGACTGAGCATTAAAGGGTCGGTGTACGGCGCCAGCAAGTGGTTCGCCTATGGCTTTGGGCGAAATCTGGCAGAAGAAATGGCTGAATGGCAGGGTCGCTGTACTACCATCTGCCCCGGCATGGTCAATACCCCGTTTTTTGATGAACCCAAAGAGGACAAGCTGCAGCCTGAAGACGTCGCCGAGGCAGTATCCTATGCGCTGAACGCTGACGGGCGAAACAATGTCCGGGAAGTATTTATGATGCCAACCAAAATGGGCTGATCAGACTAACCCGCGAGCGCTTCGGTAAGTATAAACCCGTAGCGCTCCAACACCGCCTGCAAGGACGGTTTTGAGATTGGTTTGGCAAGAAAGTCCAGCGCCCCCAGCGCCATTACCCGCGCGCGCATTTGCGGCTGGATATCGCCCGAGACCACCACCACAAACACTTCAATGCCCTGCGCTTTGATTGCGTTAAGCACATCGATGCCATCAACGTTCGGCATCGTCAGGTCCAGCAGCATTAAATCCATGCGTTGCCGGCTCAGCATTGCCAGGGCCTGCGCCCCGTCTTCCGCCTGAAACACCTGTTCAGCAAAGCCGTCTGGCAGGCTGCGCGCAGCCATTTTTCTGGCCAGCGAGGAGTCGTCACAAATGAGTACATTAAAGCTCACAGTATTGCCCTATTGTTATCTTCTGGCATTCTGTGCAGCGAAAATCTGTAAATTAGCACCGAAAACCGTGTATTGTTCCCTACTAAAGCTTAGTTACCGTACCCTAATTTTTAGCGTTAGGGAACGCTTTTTAACCATTACGAGCCCTGACACCCAGCCGGTCAGGAACTGGACATGCGGATGCAGAATATAGCCCAGCCCCAGAAGGTGGCCTACCAAATCATTACCCACTTCGACCAAAGCTACCGGTGGTTTACTCGCATAACCCGGGGAGCGCAGGCTCGCTTTGAGCAGGGTAAATGGCAGGAAACGGTGTCTGCCTCGCGGGAACGCATTACTATCTACGAAAAGAGTCTGGCTGATGCGGTGGCAGATATTTACCAGGAGGTGCCGGTCCATCAGCTGGACGACGGCTTCTGGCAGCAAATGAAAAAATATTACGCCCGCTTGCTGGAAGGCCACCCGCAGTTTGAGTTGGCGGAGACCTTCTATAACTCGGTTATTGGCCGGCTGTTTAAGCACCGACACATTGATAACCAGATAATGTTCGTGCTGCCGAGCCGTTGCTACCTGCCGGGTCAGGACCGCCTCAAAGTTATCTACAGCTTCGATACCCGTACCAGTGTCCGGGAGATGTATGAAGCCATTTTCCGGGAATACCACTTTGCGATTCCGTTCGACAACTTTGAGCGGGACCTGTTGAATCTGGAACGCGCACTGCGCAAGCGGCTCAGCCGCGCCAGGCTTGCCACGGTGACCGCCGTTGAATTACTCAGGTCGGTCTTTTTCCGGGGTAAATCTGCCTACCTGATTGGCCGGATTTGCATGCCGGATGAAACCCTGCCCTTCGTGGTTTCGCTGCAGACCACCGCAAGGCAGACGCTGGTTGTGGATGCGCTGTTAACAGACCGCAAAGACTTAAGCGTGATTTTTGGTTTCGCCCGCAGCTACTTTATGGCCGATACCCAGTATCCTGCCGAAGTCGCAGCCTTTCTGCAGGAGCTACTGCCCAATAAGAAGCATTTCGAGCTGTATATGGCGCTGGGCCATTACAAACACGGCAAAACCGTGTTCTACCGCAATTTTTTGCACCATTTAGAGCAAAGTGACGATAGTTTCGAGGCAGCCCCGGGGGTGCGCGGACTGGTTATGATGGTATTTCATCTGCCGTCTTACGGGGTGGTGTTTAAAATCATCAAAGACGAATTTGCCGAAAGCAAAAAAATAACCCGTCAGCATGTCAAAGACTGCTATCGCCTGGTAAAGATGACGGATCGGGTGGGTCGCATGGCTGACACCCACGAATACATGAACTTTCGGCTGCCCCTTGATCGGATCGCGCCCGACTTACTGGCTGAGCTGCAGGCAACCTGTGCCTCCAGCCTGCAGATCACCGATCAGGAGCTGATCATCCGTCACTTATACATTGAGCGCAAAATGACGCCGTTGAACCTGTATCTTGAGCAGCAAACTGACCCTGACAAAATTCGCCATGCCCTTAACGAGCTGGGCTTATGCATAAAACAAATTGCGCTGGCGAATATTTTTCCGGGCGACATGCTGCATAAAAACTTCGGCATCACCCGCCACGGCCGGGTAATATTTTATGACTACGATGAGATTTGCCTGATGAGCGAACGTAATTTTCGTGCCCTGCCCAAATCAGAGGACCCGTATTATATGGATACCTTGTCGGTGGCCCCGAACGATGTTTTCCCCGAACAGTTTGAACATTTTATCGTGGGCAAGAAAGCGCTGAAAGCGCAACTTAAAGCGCTGCATCCGGAATTAATGACCCCCGCGTTCTGGCATGACGTCCAGCGGATCACCGCACAGGGAGAGATCCCGGACTTCACCCCCTATAACCCCGCAATGCGTTTTCCCCGGGACGAGGTAATTTAAATCATCCGCCGGCGATTTGTGATCGTAACAGGTGCGACGGCGGTACTAGCATCAGGGTTATAATAGTAGTCCAGCGCGGACAGGGCGTAAGTTTTCACACATGACAATGAACGTATTACTGATTGAAGACGATTTAACGGTCGCTCAGAATATTCGGCAGGGGCTGACCGCCGCTGGCCATAGCTGCGATATGCATAATGACGGCAAGGCCGGCTTGCAGGCAGCCACGGAGAGTGTCTATGATCTGGTGATCCTCGATATTATGCTGCCCTCTATAGATGGCCTGTCTATTCTGGAAGCCATGCGAAATGACAATGTGACCACGCCGGTACTGTTGCTGAGCGCCAAAAGTGATGTGGATGACAAAGTCAGAGGGCTGCGCAGCGGCGCCAATGATTACCTCACCAAACCATTTGCTTTTGAGGAACTTCTTGCCCGCGCAGAAGGGTTGGCTGGCAGAAAAGCTGACGGCGATGACGCCACCCACATCAGAGTCGGTGATCTGGTGCTGGACAGGTTAAACCGTAAAGTCCGCCGGGGTGATATTGAAATTGAACTGCAGTCCAAAGAGTTTCAGTTACTCGAATGCCTGCTGCGCCATCGCGGCAAAGTTGTCACCCGCAGTATGTTGCTTGAGCATGTCTGGAATTACCATTTTGACCCCCAGACCAATGTAATTGATGTTCATATCAGCCGGTTGCGCCAGAAGGTTGATAAGACGTTTAACGTTCCCCTAATTGAAACAGTACGAGGCACAGGCTACCGGATCTCAGGCGACGAACAGTGATCGCCATTGGCGCGTTTACGCGCAGCTCCAGCTTCCGGGTTGGGGCCATTCTCACTACGCTGGTAGTAGCCGCTATGTTGTTTATCATTTATATGTGGCGCATAACCAGCGGCGAGCTACTGTTGCGTGAAGCGTCCGCAGCCCTGGATGCCGACCATGTCGCCATTGCTACCCTCAGTGCCCATTACAGCGAAGATGACATTGCCAATGTGATCGCCGGCACCCTCGGTGATGCCACGCACCCACCATTGTTTGCCATTGCAGATTCGGCCGGCCGTGTTATTACCGGTAATATCGCTGACTGGCCGTTACCTGATACACAGCCGCGCCAGAATGCCTCAGCCAGGTTGTCGGTACGCCAGCCGGGTAAACCGGTCCGCAAGGTAGAAACGCTTTACGAAGTGAGTCGCCTCGGTGAGAACCGGGTGCTGTTTGTGGGCCGCACGGTGGGCGA
>JBPEWW010000076.1:0-31982 GCA_052032275.1 Alteromonas sp.
CCGCTAATTGTGCCAGGGCAGCGGATTGAGCAGGCACACATTAACTACCTGCAGGCGCTCTCCAGTCAGAAGCTCACCATACAGGGGGTATACGAGGGGGATGTGTATGTAACGAAAAAAGATAACCCAGCCAGATAAGCCATTCATTTACTAAACTGTGGCATTATTAAATGCCACAGTACTTGTAATAGGGGAAAGCCTATTCGTAGCGATAGGTTAGTGACAGTGAAATGCGTCGCTCAGAATAATCCCGCCCCAGATTGCCAGTAGCAAGATCGCCTGACTTATCGATATAGCTGGATGCAACTTTTGCTTCAAAGTGCTGGCCAATCTCCCGGGTCAGGCCTATTGAACCGTTCCAGTTTTCGCTCTCACCACTTTGAAACTCTGCCGAGCGCTGCTCCACGTTGGCGTAACTAATATCACTGATCAGGCGAGTATAGCTGCCCAGGCGATAAACCATATCGAAGGATATCGAGTAGGTCCTGCGCATGCGGTCTTCATCCAGATAATCATCTAACGAGTAACGAAGATTGGAGCCCAGCTTTAGCCTAGAAAATTCGTAGCCTATTTGCCAGTTAGTCGCCTTGCGAAGAATAATGTCATCATCTATCTCAAAGTTAGACGTTGTAAACTGCACTAATTGCTCGCCTTCCTGAGGTACATAGCTCAGGGAATTTGGCTGAAAACAGCTACTCAAATCTGCTTGGCCTACATTACAGACAAATACCCCGAGATTTTCGGGATTGGCCAATAACCGCGAAGTGCTGGTAACTGACTCATCATAAGACAAGGCAGAACGTATATGCTTGGTATTATACCGGACATTCACCGTGGCAGCTTCGCCCCAGTAGCGCCGACCATACTGCGCAGATAACGAGGTTCTGGGTGTAAACGCCCAGCGCATCTCTGCGCCGACAAAGGTCTCATAGTCCTCGTCGTTATTTGCTTTACCCTGATTGGCCGTAATGGATATAAAACGGCCGGCAGCCTGGCGGTAGGTCAGACCTACGCCATAGCTGTCATACGCCCGGGTGTTAGAAATAGAGTCAT
This sequence comes from Alteromonas sp., assembly GCA_052032275.1. Lineage (GTDB taxonomy): Bacteria > Pseudomonadota > Gammaproteobacteria > Enterobacterales > Alteromonadaceae > Alteromonas. Next base: position 1,054 of record JBPEWW010000076.1, read on the forward strand.
TTCGACCAACTATCTGGTCGGCATTATGTCTGGCATTCAGGCGAATGCCAAAATCCTGAATCAGCATGGCGTCAATTTTCGCTTCAGCCCCACGTGTAATAAAATTACCGAGATTGCTGGTAGAGCGGTCAGTCTTCTCGTATCTGCCTTCCAGGCTCCACAACATGCTGGTGACCTCATCCCCGCTGCGCAATGTACCAGCAGTAGAATAAGTTTCATTATCTAGCGCTAGGTTGTTTGAAACCGGACTGGATTCAGACTCAACCACTGAGTAACTAACTGTACCGCGTCCACGGACATAGTCACCCTGCGTAAATTGCAGTGTCGAAGCGAGCCTGTTAGAGCGGGTTTTAGCCAGTGCATCGGGGTCAGTAAAGTAATCAGACAGGAGATAATTTGCACCTTCAGTGTTCTGATAATTCATTGCTCCTGAAGCACGAAAAGATAAAAACCGCTCGATAGGTGTCCACTGTGCGTTGTACTGGTACTCTTCGAATGTATCGTTACTGTCACCCAGATCGTCTGTTGAGCGATCGATGTAGGTGACATTGCCAGACCACAATGCTGAAATAGTACGGCTTTTGTAATAGGCGCTTACTACAGGATTGACAGACCAGGAGTCGATACTACGCGAGCCCCTGTCCCTGGCCTGAACATCTTGCGAAACAGCCTCGGTTTCAACCTGCAAAGCCAGATTCAGATCGTTGGCTAATGCCGGGCTTATTGGCAGCAGATACGTGCCGACTAGTACGCTGCATCCCAGCAAAAATCCGCGTTGTACTGCCATTTGATTAGCTTTTTCTCTCTGAGTAGTAATAGCCATAGTAGCCAGTACCTTCCGTGTCCTGATTCACCGATTTATTGACCACAAAACCAATGGCCATATCAGGATTAAGCCGATCGACACAATGTCTGATATCTGTAATTTTGGATTTGCCTTCTTCGGTCACCACCACTGCCTGTCCGGCAAAATTTGCCAGCACCGCGGTTTCGGTAATGCCGATTAAAGGCGGCGTATCAAAAATTACAATGCGGTCAGGGTAGCGATTCGCAAACTCGTCCACCGTTTCGTGCATTTTCTGACTAGCCAGTAATTCTGTCGTCAGGTGGTGAGACTTGCCGGCCGGAATGATTTTCAGTTTATCGACATTGGTAGGGTAAAGAACCTCTGCGATATCATCTACTTCACCAGATAAATATTCAACCAGACCTTTGCGGCGCTCCAAACCAAGTGTATTGAGAACATTGGGTTTAAGCACATCAGCGTCCACCAGCAGTACAGTTTTATCCTGTTCAGCGGCAATGCTCATGGCCAGGTTGGTGGCGGTAAATGTTTTACCTTCCGAAGGACGGCCACTGGTAACCATTATAATATTGCTGTTATGCAAGGTTTTAGATAACGGCCCGAATGCGTTGCTTATCAGCTTCCGCTTAATTTCCCGGTATTCCTCATTGATCTGTTTGCGCTCACCGGTCATTGAGATATGACCATTTGCTTCCAGTCGCTGAAGATCAATATGAAACGCCTGCCTGTTTTCTGCGACCTGATCGCGCTGCGCCACTTGTTCCACTGTGTCGGGGGGCGGCGATGTATCGTCCGGCCGCGCGGGTGCTTTTTCTGCCGCGGCTTTCGCGTCTGTCTTGGCTTTTTCTGCACTGACCGCACGCTCAAGGGAGGTTGACCCTTCCTGCTCGGCTTTTCTGCGGGCTTGCTCTTGTTGTTGTCGTTGTAGCGCTTTTTCTATTGTACTGCTCATCTCATTACGCTCTCAATGAAGTTGATGTTCAATACCTCTGCACTCACCAGTAATCCGTACATGCATATGATGGCCCCTGAAGACAGGGCGAAGACGGTAATCCTTATGCGGTTTCGTCGCCGGATGGTCTTAACATCCAGATGCGAGACCGTCCCCCAGATAGGGTAGTCCGTCACTGTCTGCAACTGTCTGGCTCTGACCAGCACGGGTGATAACTGACTCACCAGGAACGCCAGAGCAATGCCCGCTCCAAAACCCAGCAACAGCACCACAGTGTACAAGAGAATACGGTTCGGGCCGGATGGTACATTGGGCATCAGAGGCGGCTCGATAATTCTGAATTGTAGCTCTTCGGCAGAGACATCCGCCCGTCGGGAAAGGTCGGCTGATTCACGTCGGGACAGCAGTTCCTCGTATTTCCGTTTGGTTATATCGTAGTCACGGTTAAGTGCAGAGGACTCTGCTTCTATCTGTGGTACCAAATCTACTTTTGATTCCAGCTCAGCAATTTTCTTTTGGAGACTGGATTCCTTAACCTTTAACGACGCAATCTGCCCCTCAAGACGACTGATTTCAAGCCGCAGTTCCTGTTCCAGCTCACTGGTAGGCATCGGCTCTTCATCGGTAGTGTCGTCCTGATAGCTGGCCACCTCTTCTTTACGCGCGGCTTCAAGCGAAGACAGCAGGTGCTGGGTTTCAATGACATCAGGATGCTGCTCAGTGAAGCGCAGCCTGAGGTTATCCAGCTTCTCCTCTAATGCCCGAATACGCTCGTCGTAGCGGGTGCGAAACACGGGGCTGTCGCCGCTGGTGACACCAAAGCCATCTCGCGCCTTGGCAGAGTTGAGCTTACTTTTTATTGACTCCACCTGCTGCAGGGTTTGCTCTATTTCCAGTTGCGTTACTTCCAGTTCCTGATTACGTTGCTGTAACGCGTTATAGAAGGTCCCTGACATGGGCAGGATATCGTTATACTGACGTTTGAAGTCGGCCAGCCGCTGCTCTGCCTCGCCCAGACGCGCTTCGTAGTCAGCAATTTGCTCGTCAAGAAACCGTCCGGCGGTGTCCGTGTCTTTACGGTTGTTACCCAGCGCACCTTCGACAAACAAATCCAGTGTTTCCTGCACAATTCGTTGTGCCATAACCGGGTTTTCGTTTTTGTAGGTGATAGTATAGATATTGTCACGACCAGTAGAACCGAGCTTAATATCATCACTAAGCCGGTCGATAAGGTCTTCAAATTCCCGATCGGTTGTAGCCGTGATATCCAGGTCAGACTCACGGGCAATTTTCTCGACGTTCGATCTGCTGAGTAGCGTTTTTGCCATCATTTGAATTTCCTGATCGGGATCAGACTGAATAGCTAACCCTTTCAGGAGAGGCTGTAACACGGAACGTGTATCAACGAATACAACTGATTCTGATTCGAACTGGTCGGGGAGGGAAGCCACATAAATAAATCCCAACGGACAAAAAAGCCAAGAGCAAATGATAACGAATCGCTTCTTGATCCATATCCCTTTTAAATAATCAACGACCTGATTTAAGGTCTGCTGTAAGTCCTGCATATTGTTTGGATCCGATACTTCTAGAACCAGGCTTCAGGAATGATTACGACATCTCCTGGAAGCATGTCGACATTTTCTGCTATGTCGCCATCTCTGATTAAATCGTCAATATTGATTTCGTAGGTTTTGCTTTTACCGTCAATCACGCGTACTAGTTTAGCGTTGTTGCCGTCTGCGAATTCAGTCAGACCTCCAACAGCTATCATCAAGTCAAGCAAGGTCATGTGTTCGCGGTAATTTATGGCCTGCGGATTCGCAGCCTCACCGATAACCCTGACCTGTTCACTTAGCGGCCCGCTAAAAGAGCTAACGCTTACGGTAACACGGGGATTGTTGATATAGGTAGAGAGTTTTTCCTCTAACTCTCTGGCCAGCATGGAGGGCGTGCGCCCGGATACGTCAATATCCTCAACCAGGGAAGTGGTAAGCTTGCCATCGGGGCGAACAATATATTCGCCGGAAATCTCCGGGTTTCGCCAAACGAAGATCGACAAACGATCACCCGGTCCGATAAGATACTGATAGTTATTCACATCGGTTGTTAAAGAAGCTCGTGAAGTGGCCTCTGGCAATGACGACGATGAACTACACGCAGAGAGATTCATTATTCCCAAGCCTAAGCCGATAACAGCCAGGTATTGAATATGCTTCATAAGAGATCGTCCTACACTCAAATGGGTGAATTATTTAGCTTAATGTGATTTACCCTACGGTAATTACCACTATAATGCCATCATCATTTGTAGTCTATTACAATAATTCGCTTTATGATGGAAAGCACAGCAGTAATGTCAGGGGGCCGAGGGTGGCAGTAAATAAGCGAAATCAGAACAAACGCTCAAATATCTTAGTAGTAACCGAAGCGTTGTTGATCGCGTACATGGGGTACATATCACAGTTCATTCTGGTTCAGCTTGGAATGTCCAGAGAAGTATCAATCGAAAAACTGGTCGTCAATGTGGGTTTACTCACTGCCAGTATACTCGTGTGTTCGTTATCGGTTGGCCTGTATGAAGCCAAGTTAAGAGAGACATTTCGGGGCATAATCCGCCGGATTTTCGTCAGTGTGGGGCTAAGCTATTTTCTGGTGGAAATTATCAGCCGCGCACTGTTCGACAATCTGGCCATGAACCCATATTACCTTCCAGCCGCAGTGTGCTCGGTGATAATCACCTTGGTGGTGTTCAGGTATTTCACGAACCGGCTGGGCCTGTTAGGTCTTGGGAAAATCCGCATCGTAGTGCTGGGCGCCGGTGAACGCGCCAGTATCATTGAAAAGCGAATGCGTCGGGATGTGGACCGGATAGGCTTTGAATTACTGGGTTTCGTGCCCATCCCGGGGGATAACCGCGAAGATGGTGTTAAAAACGAAAAAATCGTGCACGTGAAAGTGGACGAAAATTTTCAGCAGTTTATTGCTGAAAACGATATTGAAGAAATCGTGATTGCCTGTGACCAGCGTCGCGGCACCCTGCCCATTGATGTGCTTTTTGAAAGCCGTCTGCGGGGAATTGAAGTCACTGATTTGCTCGACTTTATGGAACGTGAAACCGGCCAGATCGTGGTCAACCTCATGTATCCGAGCTGGGTGATTTATTCCAACGGCTTCTCGAGTCAGAATTATTTGCGGGATGCACTGGATTATAGCCTGAATGCCATTCTGGCATTTTGCATCTTTTTCTTTGTCTGGCCGATCATGGCTATAACCGCGCTGATTATTTATCTGGACGATGGACGTCGTACCGGCACCCCTGTGTTCTATAAGCAGGAGCGGGTGGGGCTAAATGGCAAGCTGTTTAAAATTATCAAGTTCCGGAGTATGCGCCCGGATGCAGAAAAAGACGGCGCGAAATGGGCCTCTAAGAATGATGACAGAGTGACACGCATTGGTCATTTCATAAGAAAATACAGAATTGATGAACTCCCTCAGCTTCTTAACGTATTCAAAGGCGAAATGTCATTTATCGGGCCCCGTCCGGAGCGTCCCGAGTTTGTTGAGAAGTTGGTGAGAGAAGTGCCGTATTACAATCAACGTCATAACGTGAAACCTGGTCTGGCGGGTTGGGCGCAACTGAACTATCCGTATGGCGCCAGCGTGGAAGATTCCATGGAAAAGCTGAAGTTTGATCTTTATTATGTGAAGCATCAAAGTCTGCTGCTGGATATTCTTATTCTTATCAGAACTGTGGAAGTCGTTCTCTTTGGTAAGGGGCGTTAAGCATGCCAGAAGGACGCCTTAACGCCATGACGGTGGATGTTGAAGACTATTTTCAGGTTTCAGCATTTGAAAATGTCATTGCTCAGCGTGACTGGGACACGCTGTCGTTGCGGGTAGAAGATAACACCAACCGGTTATTGGATCTGTTTGCTCAACACAAAGTGAAATCTACCTTTTTTACCCTGGGCTGGGTTGCTCAGCGGTGTCCTGGGTTAATTAAGCGCATTGTCGCCGAGGGACACGAGCTGGCCAGCCACGGGTTAATGCACAAGCGTGCAACCACGATGAGCCGGCAGGCGTTGTACGACGATATTAAAACCAGCAAAGACATTCTCGAAGACATAAGCGGACAACCCGTGTTCGGGTATCGAGCACCCAGTTTTTCGTTTAACGAAAGCAATACCTGGGCGTATGAAATATTAAAAGAACTTGGGTTTATCTACTCCAGCAGTACTTATCCTATCGAGCATGACCTCTATGGTGTGCCTCACTGGCCACGATTTAAGTTTATGCGAGAAGAGGGCATTATTGAGGTGCCTATTCCGACAGTCCGTAAAGACGGCGTAAATACCGGTATTGGCGGCGGGGGCTACTTTCGGCTCTACCCTTACTGGTTATCTAAACGTCGTATTGAGAAATATTTCCGGGAAGAGTCTGCGCCTTACAGTTTTTACTTTCATCCCTGGGAAATAGACAGTGAACAGCCACGGATTACCAGTGCTTCACTGAAATCAAGATTTCGTCACTATGTGAACTTGTCACGCATGGAAGGGAAATTAGTCCGGTTGTTAGAGGATTATCGCTGGGGAACTATGATCGATGCCTACAATATCGAAGTGACACCGACCGGCCATGTGGCGTAGCTAGCAGGAGCAGGGAATGGCGGCACAATTGCAGGGAGCAGCCCGCTTTACAATGGCAAGTACACTGTTACTTGTTGCGTGGATTGTCCTTACCTTTGATGGTCTGTATTCTGCCGTAGGAATTTGGTGGGAAAATGAGATATTCAATCACTGTCTGCTCATTCTGCCTGCAGTTTGCTACCTTATCTACCTGAAGCGCTATAAGCTGGCAAACCGGGAATTGACAACCGATGCCAGCGCATTGGTGCTCATTTTGCCGGCCTTGTTAGTGTATGCGGTTGGCGCCCTGGGTAATGTTCACCTGCTTATGCACGTCGCTGCTTTTTCTTTGCTTCCCTTGCTAATTTGGTTTTCCATCGGCTTTAAAAGCGCGCTGCAGATATTCTTCCCCCTGTGTTTCATTCTCTTTGCCGTGCCGGTAGGAGAGGAACTTGTCCCGTATCTGCAGGAAATTACCGCCGACGGTTCTGTGGCGCTGTTACAGTTATCGGGTATACCGCTATACCGTTCCGGGTTATATATCGAGATCCCACAAGGGCGTTTTCTGGTTGCTGAAGCCTGTTCTGGCGTAAGTTTCTTTATTGCCAGCCTGGTAATAGGCAGTCTCTATGCCTACCTGAACTTTGTCAGCCGAACAAAACGTATCGGTTTTTTCATTATTGCGCTGATACTTCCTGTGGTGGCCAACATCTTTCGAGTATTTGGCATTATCGTTATCGCCTATCTGACCGATATGGAGTATGCGGCAGGGGCCGACCACCTGATTTATGGCTGGTTTTTCTTCGCATTTGTATTGATCTGTCTGCTAATGATTGGCGAATTTATGCGTGATAAAGACGCGGAATGGGAAGCACCAGCGCCTGAGGAGCCAGTATTCCATTTCAGGACGAGCATACCGCTTACTCTCGTAACAGTGGGCCTGTTACTGGGCACCGCAGGCTGGCTGTATAAGCTGGATAATACCTCCTATCCGGTGGCGCTGTCCGGGCAGCACAGTCAGTCAACAGACAGCGCGTGTACGCAACCGTACACCTGGCAAGCGCAATTGCGTAACCCTAGCGTAGAAAGCTACCAGCGCTCTGCAGAGAATGGCGCGTGCGTTACTCACTACCGCGCCTCTTTCGATGAAATCACTGGCGAGTTGATCAGTGGACGCCACCGCCTTTACTCTGATGTGCGCTGGACGTTACTCTCGTCGGGGACATTATCAGTGACGCTGGCGGGAGAACAGCGAAACCTGCCGTTACAAACGCTTGTGGCCGCTGACGGCACACAACTGTATCTCACATATTTTTACACCCTCGGCGATCGGATATTAACTAACGGAGTAAAAGTTAAGTTTTCGCAAATTTGGCGCAAACTGCTTGGCGATAGCCCTGTTGGTGTCATGCACATATATGTATCTGATGACCCGGATGTGATGCAACCCGCTATTCGTGGAAGCAAACGAAATGACAATAACTGAATCACAACGTTCGTCTGGCGCAACCCTTAAAGGCACACTCCCCGACTTTATTGGTATTGGCGCTCAGCGCGCAGGAACTACCTGGCTGTACCGGTGCCTCAGTGAGCACCCGGAAATTTTTATGTCAGCTAAAAAAGAGCTGCACTTTTTTAATCGTCATTTTGACCAGGGGCTGGAGGCTTACAAGGCCAATTTCCCTGTCAGTGAAACACAGCACGCAAAGGTTTGTGGTGAAATCACGCCTAACTACTATCATCGCGAGCAGGCGTTGCAGCGCATCAGAGACACGCTGCCCGATGTAAAACTGTTCTTCGTATTACGTGAACCTGTCGCCCGCGCGTATTCTCAGTATCAATTGTATGTGCAGTCAGATTATCAGGGCCTGAGCTTTGATGAGGTACTGGCGAAATACGAGGATGTCACGGATCTGAGTTTACAGGGTAAGCACCTGCAACGCATTTTTGAGATCTTTCCACGGGACAATGTGCTGGTGCTTTTTTATGATGATATAGTGCGCACACCAGCCACAGTGGTGAAGTCGGTATTCAGCTTTCTCGAGGTAGACAGTACGTTCACCCCCAGTTTTTTGAATAAAAGAGTGAACCGGGTGGTGTTGCCGGGGACCCAAAAGTGGCTGAAAAAGCTCGGGCTGGGCTGGGGGATTGAGCTGGTGAAGCGCTCGCCCGCGTCTGAATGGATTAAAAACGCCTTTCACAAGCCAGTGAAGAAAGCTGATGATACGGACTTCTCGGCGTTCTCAGCGCGCTTTAAGGGCGATATTGATTTGATTGAAAAGCTAACGGGCAGGGCGCTGACCGACTGGAAGCGCCCCGACTAGGTTAAGCTCCAAAAATGCCGGGGGCAGGCTGTTTTAAGCAACGGTTCGTGTAGGTGTAAGCCTCGCCACCGTTGCGGGATTTAATTTCCCGGTTAGTATTATTATTTTCTATTACCACATCTTTGGTTGCCGAAAAACGGTACTCAATGGCATTGGGGTAATCAACGGTATAAAAGATGGTGTTGTTGCGCACCACGGAATCGGGGCTGCTTTCAAGCCCAATGCCTACGTCATTGAAGAGGTGAGACTTGTCGTTGCTGATAATAATGTTTCCTTCAATCAGCCCACCAATATTTGACTTTTCAGCCTCCCTGTTACCCAGGCCAAAACCAATGCCACGGTCGCTGTTAATCACCACATTATTAATGACTTTAATGTCTTTGGTGCCGTCCCAGAAGTGAATCGCGTGTTCGGCAATTTTTTCACCCGGGCTGGCAATGTTTCTGAACGTATTATTTCTGACCACCCAGCCGTGAGAGCCATGGACATCAATACCGCCGGTATACCAGTTCGGGGCCTGTGAAGCGGTATACTCAATGATACAATTTTCAATCAGAGCATTATCAGCTGTACCCTCGTCACCCTTATCCCGCATCTGGCCAACTTTTATGAACTGCTCATAACTGTCCCGCAGAATACAGTTTTGCAACGTAAAATTATCAGCGTCCTTACCACCACGAACCTGAATAATATGATTTGAGACGTTCTGGGCGGTAAAGCCGGCTAGCGTAACGTGTTTACTTTTAACATCAAAGATCACTTCAATATCGCTTCGCTTCTCCATACCTTTACCGGTCAGCACCACGTTTTCACGGATGCCACTTTTAGAGCGGATGGTTATGTGAGGGGCGGTAATGATTATGCGTTGGCGAATGGCATACTCGCCGTCGGCAAGCAGAATGTCCGCATGTCCGCCCGCCTTATTGGCATTTCTCACCGCTTTTAGTAGTTCGTTAGCGTTACTGACTTCCTCCACTGAGCGCTGAGCCTGTGCAGTAAACACCATCCCTATACACAACAAGGCAATGGCGAGGCTTTTCATATTACACCGCAACATACTATTTTCTCCTGATTAATTTAGCCGGGTTACCCGCAATAATGGAGCCCTCAGGGAAGTCATTTGTCACTACTGACCCTGCACCAACAATGCAGTTGTCACCGATAGACGCCATTAGGATGGCGCCGTTTCCGACCCAACAGTTTTCGCCTACGGTGATTTTGCAGAATTCACCGCGCTGATCCTTGATAGGAGTGTCCGGGTCATCAAAGCTATGCTGATTTTTGCCACTGAGCAGGTGTACACCACTGCCCAGAAGCGTATTTTTCCCGATAAAGCAGGAACCAATATTACACTGCGGTCCTATGTACACCCCGGTCTGGATGGTTGTATTTTGCTGAGAAAACAACGTACCAAACCCAATATAAACGACGCTATCAGATTGTTCAAAAATCACACTGCAAAAGCATGCGCGAAAATAACTGCCGGTCTTACCCGGTAATAATGACAAAAACTGGGTACAGGCTTTCACGGCATCATCTTTATTACTGAGCATCGCTAACACGGTATAGACCACGTACATGGGCAGTAACAGCAACATAACTATGGCCCTGATCAGAGCTTTAAGTAACTCCACTAAAGACTACGCCTCCCTTGCAAGCAAGCTATTAAACTTGGTTAACACACCTTCCCACGAGTAACGTTGAAGCACTTTGTTCAGTGCGGCCTGGCGGATTGCTTTAAAACGCGCAGGCTCCTCGAGTAAATGCAATATGTGTGCAAAGTAGGCATCGGCCTCATCAGCCACCAGTAAGTGTTCGTCAGGGGTGGCGTCCAGGCCCTCTAGCCCTTTCGTGGTGGTCACCACAGGCAGGCCGCAGGCGAAGGCCTGTAAAATCTTATTCTGTATGCCACGTGCCAGTCTGAATGGCGCCACAAACACACTGGCATCGTGATAAAACGGCAGTATGTCATCAACGAAGCCAGTCACCTGAATTCCGGGTGTGGATGACAGTGCAGAGATTTCCGGGGTGGGGTTCATGCCACAAATAACAAAAGTGGCATCAGGATAACGGGCCAGTACTTGTGGCCAGACGTGCTCGGTGAACCAGAGAACCGCGTCTATATTGGGTTTGTAATCCATGACGCCAGTAAAGAGAAACGCCGGTGCTGCTTTGTCAGCAGCTGGCTCGCCGGGTCGGTATGCCTTAGTGTCCACACCGTTTTCAATCGCATGGACACGTTCTGGGTAGGGGGTGCGCTGACGAAACAGATCAGCCTCTGCCTCGGCTACGAACACGGATGCATTAAACGTGTTGTTGATGCGTTTTTCATAATCACCCAGAACCCGCGCTTCACGCTGGTAGACCCAGCGCATTGGTAAAGCTGTCTGGCGGGTATATTGCAGCCATTTGTCAGAGTCTAAATCCATAAAGTCCATTACCAACCGGGTGTCAGCTAAGGATGGGATTGGATGACGGCTCTTGAAGGCATATTTTGCTACGCTGGAAGCGGTGAAAACGATGGCATCAAACTGAGTATTCGCGAGCAAGTCGTCGAACAGAGTTTGCAGTGCAGGTGCATAAAAATTTCCCACCGAAAGCGGTTCACGGCGCAATAAGGCTGTACCCAGGCGTACTGGTTTGGCAGGTAAGCGCACGGAGTGGACCGTGCATTGCAAATGTGCGGCCAGTTCCTGACCCAGCCGCGTATCTTCAGCAGAGTCTGATGGAAATAATACAGTCACTGTGTGGCCCTGATTGGCCAGGTGCTCAAGCTGATGAAACGTTCGTATTTTTTCACCTTTGTTAGGGGGGAAAGGTACCCGGTGAGCAAGATAAAGAATATTTAAAGCGTTATTCACTACGTATCCTTGATGTCAGGTTGCGGCCCGTTCCATGCCAGATGGTAGACCAGCAGAAGTGGCAGTGCAGTTTTTTGAGTTGTATCTGCGTCGCGCAGCAACAGATAAAGGCGCTGTTTTTCAGGCTGATAATAAGCACCGTAAATAAGTTCGCCATGGGTAAATAGCGGCAGTTCACCATACGCCACAGGTTCAATTACCGAAGGGAGTGGAGCAGATAGCGCTGCGTCCATTTGGTATTGCCAAAAGTAATTCTGGTAATCCGTATGTACTTTGGCGCACGGACCCGGGCAACGCTTGCCGTTATCCTGATCTATTTTATAGCCCAGGCCGCTGTGGTGGCCGCCGGATGAGCCTACGACCATGTAGCGGCGACTTTTGACATGCAGAAACCCGGTGAATGCTTTTGAAACCACTGTCCAGAGATCATTCGTGCCACTTTCATTGTATTGGTCAGGGTGCAGCGGTGTTTTCAATGGGTAATCGATGACGGGCAAAGCCGGGATGGTGCCCTTCGGGTCGGTGGTGACTACATCATTTGAATTAACAATATACATGGAAGGGCCAATGCTGTGCCGCCGGGCTATGGGATAATTCGACGCATTGCCCATGACCAGATCGCCACCTAACAGAGACTGAAATACAGCAGGCACTGGCGTGATCCAGCCCGCCGCATGCGCTTTGCCGGTGATGGTTTTAAACTCCGGCCCAAGCGTCTCACCTAGGTTAAATGCGTCTGCTGCTACCACGGTGGTGTTCAGGTTATCAGCCTGGCCATCATAGTATTCTGCAACATTCACAAACAGGCGGCCGTCTGAGACGGCGATACCTGTAACCCGGTTTGCATCATCGCGTAAACCGGCAGGACCCACGGCGGTGAAAGGTTGTTGCTGAGTCGCCAGAGGGTAATCAGCCAGGTTGGTACTGGCAACGGGCTCGGGCAGTTGGTACTGTGCTATGGCAAATTCTTTTGCTTTACCAGCTATCCATATCTGATCTTCGCCCTCTACAGACTGGATGAAAAAAGCACCACTTGTATAGGGCAGGGAGGAAACGCCGCTGGCTTCGTTGGGAAACCGGATCCCTCCTTCAAAACGAAATCTAAAGCCGCCAATTTCCTGCACCGGAACTTCATCCTGTGCAGCAATCTCCTGCGAAACAGAAGCGTTGTCTGCATTACATGCCATTGGCGAAAGCAGTAAAAAAATGGTGCCGAACACCCGCAATAATCTCAGGGTATAATATGTAATCATCCTGGTTTCCTGTAGTCTGCCTGGAGGTTCTGAAAATTCAGCAATCGGAGTATAAACTATCCACTACAGGATAATTTAAACATGTGAAATACGCTGTGTCGTGCCAGTGAATAATTACAATCGATAAGAAGACTTTTATACATTTTCTGTATTCCATCGAGTTCACTGATGCTCCAGGCACATTAGTAACAGGTTTCCACTTGCCCAGGCAACGGTGCTGCGATAGCAAGAGTATAGATCTCCATACAAGTAACATTTCAGGATTCTGCTAACTTACTATTTCGACAGAATGGCGCGGAACTTACAGGCAGCTTTATGCCTGATAAACGCAAAATCTTTGCTTGGTATAAACCACACTAACAAAGCGTAACTCAACGCCCCGGTAGGTATTAATATCATCAGTCGCAGAAAATCACTGTGCTGGGCTAACAGGCTAGCATCTGCCGTTCTGAGACCCATAAACATAATGAGTGACGCCATGAGTGGCAGCCACAGCGGCGCTATCACCGCAACAAACGGTAAGCGCAAATGAAAACATAGTAGCATGCCCGCTGAGACCGCCCGCAAACTATGGAAAACGACTACTATCGTGGCCACCGCTTCAATCCCCGCCGACACCACAACCAGCATGCTGGCTACCAGTCCGGCAGTCAGCACCAGCGAAAGCATTGTTTGCATGACAATTTTACCGGATGCGATATTGATGGACTCCACAGGGTTGGCAAGCGCGCTAATTGCGAAACCGGCGCATAGCAACACCAGACTGGATATCATCGGGGCCCACTTATCGCCCAGTATAAGCAGTACAAACGGCTCGGCTACGGCGGCAAAGCCGGCCAGTAAGGGACATATTATTACCGCATTGGTCGCAGTAAGCCTGCGGAAGTAATACATCAATTCATCTGCATTTTGCCGGGTACGAGAAAATGTAGAAAATGCGATGTTGGCAATTTTAATCGAGATTTGATCATGGGGCATTTTGGCCAGGCCCAACGCTTTGTCGTAAAAGCCAAGTTGTGCAGCTCCCAGGCTTTTTCCGACTATCAGTTTATCAATATTGTTAGCTATTAATCGCAGTTGGCCGCTAGCAAAGTCCCACTTACCGAAACGAAATAAATCACGCATGAGCGCCCATGAAAATACCGGTAACGGCACATAGCGGGTAATTACACTTAAAGGGATGAGTGTGACTGCCTGAGACACCAACATGGCTGTAATGAGCGCCCAGAACCCGTAGCCTTTGATTGCCAGGGTCAGAGATACAGAAATAGAGACGGCTACCTTGAACGCTTCTATCAGAGCCAGTGCTTTAAAATTAAGCTCCCTGCGCATCTTAACTTTCATGGGTGCAGACATTGCGGTGATAACAACCATAAGTGTGAACACCTGCACCGCGGCTTCAAGTTCAGGTATCTCAAAGAAAGTGGCGATATTGTTTGCGCCGAGTTGAGCAAAAATCAGAATGAGCAGCGATATAACCAGGTTGAACGCGAAATAGGTGTCATAAACCGCGCGGGGTGCCTGCTCACGGTTGATGATAGCTTTGGCAAAACCAAAATCGGTAAAGGTGTCGCTGTAATACAGGATCACCGTGATAATCCCAATGATCCCGAAGTCTTCGGGAGCCAGGATCCGCGCCAGTAAAAGCGAGTTTAAAAAGCGAATCATGTGAGTCGCAAAAGGCAGGGTGGAATACCACATCACACTCTGTTTTGTTTTCTGGCTTACGTCTGCGCCACTATCGCTCATTGTTATTACTGCATCCGAATTGGCGTAACACCTGGTAGTCTGGCTCCAGTGCTTCGCTATAAAACTCCATCCCAAAAATTTTCAGTACGTTAAGAATGTTGGCGATTTGCGCCCCGGTCAGCTTGTGCTGCCAGCCAGCCAGGGGATCTTTACCCTGGCGTATCATTGAGTCTTTGGTACTGGTGTCACTGGGCTGCGCAATTTGCGCTTCAGCGGCTGCCGGAACCGTTTCGCCCCACGCCTGATAAATACGCCTGAGCTCCGCGGCTCCATTTCTCACCAGGGCCTCATAACTAACCAGTACAAAACGCTGGGGAGCCGGAGAGTAGAGCGGTGCATGATAACGCAGGCACCACGCCAGCGCGGCTAACTCTTCTGGTTCAGATAAACGTTGGCATTGTCTGCGGATTTCCGGGTAGTTATCCAGGTACGAGTTTGAAAGCAGCAACTGCTTGCCTGGCGGCCACTGTTTGTTTAACTGCGATGAGATAACTCCACAGGGGTGCCTGATGACCAGTACCGGCGCACGTAGCCCTTCCAGCCGGCTTAACCAGGGCAGCATCAGGTTGGCGCGAACAAATTTAATCACGAGTTGCTTTGCGCCCGGTAATTCACCCGGCGTCACCTGGCTGAGTATCCAGGGGTTTACCAGGCGCCCGGCCAGAATGCGCCGGAACAGGGCCTCGCCCTCCGGCCATTTTTTGTCCGCAGGTACGTACCAGTTCGGTGACGGGATATGCGCTTTTACTTCGCTGACGTACTTAGGGTGCAAGGGCTCGAACAGCTGAATATGGTGATCCAGTGCACTGAGCATTTCGGCCAGCCAGGTGGAGCCGCTACGAATTGAACCACATATAACAATGGCATTTTCAGCTTTGAAGCGCTTTCGTAATAGCGTCGAGAACAACAGGTGGTTGAGTGAGCCTGTCGCAATAAGACGCATACGGCGGGCAATTACAGATATCGATAATTTTTTCATGTACTACAAAAACAACTTGCTGAGAAGCGATGCAGGCGACAACGCACGGGGACGGGGGTAGCCAAATTTTTTGCTTTGCTTACCCATGTAAAGCTCCGCAACGAAAGAGGGGATATACCCCATTTTCTTCCATCGTGCGTTTTGATCTGAATTTGCCTTAAACGAGCTGCCACGGCCTTCGGTCATGCTCATGACTTCCGTCTGAGCGGGCTCGATCTCCAGCCCGAGCTGATCCATGACCGGACGAATTATGCGGTAGTCTTTCACGAAATC
This sequence comes from Alteromonas sp., assembly GCA_052032275.1. GTDB lineage: Bacteria > Pseudomonadota > Gammaproteobacteria > Enterobacterales > Alteromonadaceae > Alteromonas. The sequence continues at coordinate 16,878 of JBPEWW010000076.1, forward strand.
TTCATACCGTAAAAAATGACAGCGCTCATGTTTACTGGCCCACGCGTGCAGTTGATAATTCATTGCCGCCCACGAACGGGCAATACGCATTAAAATCGGCAATTGCAGAATACGTTTGATACGGGGATATTTAGATTCACCCTGGTGAAACGTGGTGAGCTGACTTTCGACCACATTCAGCCCCTCACGCACCACGGATAAAAAGACAGCCTGGGGATACAGGCATTGCAGAAACCGCAGTACATCGGGGTTTTCGCCATAACGAATTTCCTTAAACCCCCAAACTTTGTGTTTTCCAACCTGCTCCGGGTTGAAAATACTCTCCAGCATCGTGCGATAAAAATCGTCGACATTTTCGGGGACAAACCAGTTGGTCCACGCCTGCCATTTTTTGGGGTCTTTGTAAAAGCCCAACAAGTCTTCACAGTTGGCCGGAGCGACATTTTTATAGGCATATTCGTGCATGGAAGGGTGTTCTTTCAGCGCAAAATATGAGTTAGCCAGGTCCTCAAGAAATCCCTGATGCTCTCCCCATAACATGATGTCAGGGTGGGAATTGAGGAAGCGTTGGATAAGCGTTGTGCCACTTCTTCCCGTCCCCAGCAAAAACAGCGGTGTGGTTTGCATAGTTTGTCCTTGTTTGTTTTTTCGCAAACGCGTTAAGTTAAATGATTTCCTGATACAGGGTGATGTATTGATCGTTCATGATGCTTCTGGCGAAACGAGTCTTAAAATCGTCCCGGCAGCGATCGGCCAGCACCTGATATTCTTCATCTGGCAGCAGGGCGGCATGCACCAGTGCCCGGCTATACGCGTCCTGATTGTCATTAGGCGTAACAAAGCCGGTCTTCTTGTCGGTAATGACTTCCGCATTGCCACCTGCGTCGGTGACGATGCAGGGAATACCAATGGACAAAGCTTCCAGCAGCGTCATCGACGTCCCTTCGCTTAACGAGGGCAGTAGAAAGTAACGCATCAGTGCCAGGTAATCGGTTGGGTTGGTAATGTACCCCGTGAAAATTACGCGATCGCGCAAATTGAGATCATCAGTTAACGCCTCAAGGGTTTCGCGCATTTCGCCGTCACCGACAATCAGGAGTTTCAGGTCCGGTTGCGCCCGGGAAGCGTCAGCAAAAGCCCTGAGCATCATCACCTGATTTTTTATCGGGTCAAGACGGGCGATGGTGCCCATAATGATATCAGTGTCAGCGAGGCCTAACCCCTGTTTAAGCTGTGCAACATTATGCGTGTCCGGTTGCAGCGCGGCAATCCCGTTGTAAATGACCTGACTGCGATGCTGAGGAATGTACTCAAAACGGCTAAGCGCATCCCGGGTCGCCTGGGAAATGGCGGTCACTTTGTCAGTGGCCTTCAGTAACAGCGGGTTAATGACCCGGCGCTTCCATGTGGTTGAGTCAGGGTAAAACCGGCCGTGTTCTGTGAATACCACAGAACATGCCGTCCCCAGGGCGGCGAGCGTGCCGTACACCCACGGCGTGTACTGGTGACAATGGACCACATTGATGGCATGCCGGCGGATGAATGCGCGCAACTGTTTTATTACCTTAGTGTCCAGGCCTTCGCGGCGCTGACACGATGCCGTAATGACATTGTCATCACGCAGCGATTCTCCCCATGGCCCGAGGGGCGCCTCAACACAAAACAGGTAATGGTTGACCCGGTCGCGGCTGCCCTCAATGATATTCTTAATGACCATCTCGGTGCCGCCGATACGCATATCAAAGGTGACATGGGCGACGTTGAGCGTGTGCCCGACTCCCGTACGGATTGCGTCAGTCATTGCCACAGTACCGCTCATACCATAACTGAAAGATAAGCATGCTCCAGAGTATTGCGCCGTGATTATGGCTGGCTGCCTGATGCTGCTTCCATAACTTTTCGATGGCGCTGGCTTTGAATACCGCGTGCAGCCCTTTATTGGGAGCTAACAGACAGCGTTCTGCAAGTTGTTTTAGTTCGCCACGGAACCAGGCGTCCAGAGGCACAGAAAAGCCCATTTTTTTGCGGTGCAGCAGGGCGTCAGGAATAAAGGGTTCGAAGACCCGCTTCAGTAAATATTTCTTCGTGCCTTGTTTGTATTTTTGGTCGCCAGGCAGCGAGGCTGCGAACTCGGCGACCTGGTAGTCCAGCAGGGGGGCCCGCACCTCTAATGAGTTCGCCATACTCATCCGGTCTACCTTCACCAGGATCCCGCCACACAAATAGGTGTTGATGTCGGTGTACAGAATTTTACTCAGATGATCGTCGCCGTCACACTCATTGTAGAACCGTAACGTGTTTTCGCTGGGGTGATAGCTGCCCAGTTTGCTTTGCAGTTCCGGTGTGACCAGATTCTGCCACTCTTCGTCGGTCATCTGACTGTTGGTAATGTAGAAACCCATGCCCGGTGTCTGGCTCAGGCTGGTGAGCAGTGATTTCGCTTTTTTGCCCAGAGTGCCTGGCAATTTACCCGCGACTCCGGCCAGTTTAGGAAACAGTTTTTCGCGTAGCGTCAGGGGAAAGCGTGCCCGCAGCTTATTTTCGATATCGTCGGTGGTGTACTTTTCGTAACCGGCAAACATCTCATCGCCGCCATCACCTGCTACCGCAACGGTGACGGCCTTGCGCGCCAGTTCAGAGACAAAATAAGTAGGCACTAACGACGGATCAGCGAACGGCTCGTCAAAGTAGCCGACGATTTGCTCCAGCCGATCAGCGACGTTTTGATGTACCGTAAATTCATGATGTTCGGTTTTATACAGCTGGGCAATTTCACGGGCAAACTCTGACTCATTGAAGGCTTCATCATCAAACCCTATAGTACAGGTTTTGACCGGTTTATCACTGGCCTGGGACATCATTGCCACTACCCCTGAACTGTCCACGCCACCGCTTAAAAAGGCGCCCAGCGGTACGTCACTGATCATGCGTTTCTTGGTGACATCTTCAAGTAACGCCTTAAGATCTGCGGTGTTCTGTTCTTCACTCTGCTGGCGTATGTTGGCAAAGCTAAGCGACCAGTACCGCTGAATTTGGATTTTATCGGCACTGATGGTCATATAGTGCGCCGGAGGAAGCTTTCTGATGCGCGCAAAAATGGACTTGGGATCTGGCACATACTGATAAGCAAAGTAGTCGTGGATGGCCTGATTATCAAGCGTTTTGTCGATATCCTCTAACGCCAGAATGGCTTTGATTTCAGAGGCAAAGGCGAACCGGTTTTCTGTCTGATAATAATAAAGCGGCTTTTTTCCCAGCCGGTCGCGGGCAATAAACAATGACTGAGCCTGTTTATCCCATAATGCGAATGCAAACATCCCATTGAGCATGGATAAGCATTCCTCCCCATGCTCAGCATACAGCTTCAGGATAACTTCCGTGTCGGTATGACTGCGGAAGGTATGCCCGGCACTTTCCAGCGCTTCCCGCAACTCCAGAAAGTTGTATATCTCGCCATTGAACACGATGACATAGCGTTCATCGTCAGAAAACATGGGTTGATTACCCGCTTCTGACAAGTCCAGAATACTTAGCCTGCGGTGGCACAATCCTACCTGATCGTCAAGGTACACGCCGCCGGCATCCGGCCCACGATGAAAAATCGCCTGCCCCATGGCGTGCAGCGCAGACTCATTACCCTCGGGGTGATGAAAGCGGGTAAATCCGGCTATTCCGCACATGTAAAGACCTCCTCCAGGCGCGACCAGGTTGCATCGGTGATTGCTGAGATACGTTTGATATTCTCGTCACTGAGACTGTCTTTCCAGGACTCAAAGTTAAAGTCTTTCCCCCGGTAAACGCTGTAGAAACTGTCTGACGCATCCCGCTTAAGTAAGGATTTCTCGTTGGCATCCTGCTCATCCCCGATAAATGCCAGGGTATTGGGGGAGAGGGACAAGTCCAGAACGCTGAATAACTTTTCTGTGCTTGCCCGTTTATGACGCTGACAGTATTCGTAGTTGAACACATGCCCGTTTAGCTCTGGCAATAGCTTAAGCATAGTTTCATGGTAATCCCGCCAGCGGTAGCTTAGAAAGTCAACATCATCAAACTGCTGATAGCAGGCCTCAACCTCTTCATACAGCTTAGGATTTCGCTCTTTAACGCCGCCGGCCCACTCTTCAATTTGCTCTGGCGGCGCTGACTGCATGACGCCTTTTTTAATGCCGGTTAAGTGAGAGGCAATGCTGCCATGGGGGCGCCGCACAAGAAACACCGTGTTTTGCGCCTCCAGACCGGTCAGGAAATGGGTAAACTGATTGAGTGTTCGCGTTTCTTTTACCAGATACCGTGCGTCATCAGAGTGCGTGGTAAACGCTTGTTGGTACAGACCCTCCAGCAGGGGCAGGGTTTTGGTACCCAGCCAGGCAAAGTGATGCAGGTTCGGATAACGTAACAGCCCGAATTTCTTGGCAAAGAAGGGCGGTTTGTCGGTATCGATATGGGCTGCACTGATCCAGGCCTGGACTTCCTGTTGTTCGGTGTCGCTAAGTTCGGTGCCGTTGCGCAGTTTCTGGAACGTTTCATCGTTCAGATGAGTGTAATGTCTGCCGATTAACTCGTGGCGATACAACACCTGTTCATGCGTGTTGATAAGGTTGGCAAACCACGTGGTCCCGGATCGGGGAAACCCCGCAAGCATGATCAGTTTAGCCAAGGTTTACTCCTTTGCTGCGCGTTGGATAAGCAACATAAGAAAAAGCGAAACACATTCACAGTCTCCTTGTGTTACAGGCTTATATATGGGCGAATGGTCGCACCGGCTTTGATAGTAAGCGCGAGCGGTAGCTTGCGCCAAATGTTTTCAACAAGTTCACGGGTTTTACTGTTGCCTGCGGCGGCACTTGTTACCGGTTGCAAGGCAAAGTCTTCATTGGTGTGCTGCCAGTTCAAGGGGACCGGCACTGCGCCCCACTGCTTTTTAAACCGGTAAGTCCCCTCGTTATAGGTAGACCTGCCGAAGTCGAACTGGCGGATGCCGTTATCAGCACAGTGTGCCAGTAGTGACCAGTACAGTAACATGTTCGGCGCCAGGCGGTTATAGCGCTGATTAGTGGATGCCCAGGGAATACAGGCGGTGTCACCGTTTTTCAGAATGAGTCCGGCGCCAATGGGCAGGTCGTCTTTATACGTAACGCTGATGACCGCGTTGGTGTCATAATATTCCACGATACGCTCAAACCAGCGCCTGGCATGAACCGGGGAGCCCAGATCGCGCATATTGATGGAATAAACGGCATAAAAATGCGCAATCAGTTCATCCGTGCGCCCGGTTTCCACCCGTAAGCCATTTTTCTCAGCTTTTCTTATCTGACTGCGCAATTTTGACTTAAATGACGCAAGCAGGTTGTCACTGCTGTCAGCAAGGTTAAGCAGCATGCGCACTTTTTTACCTTCCAGCGACGTTGCATCTTTTTCATCCGTGATAGCGCTTTTGCGGATCTCCCAGCTTCTTTTTGTCACTTTGGCCAGTTGCAGCAGGTATGCTTCCATCGCACCCAGCAGCTGGTCGTTATCCGCAAGCCCGTAGCCCACATCACAGTAGGGCAGGGCGCAATACTTGTGCTTGCCTAATGGCATCTTCATCTTGATACAGGGAAACACACCCATGACGGTGCCCGAGGCGGGTTCGACGACAACGATAGAAGCATCATCGTGGTCATAGGCCCTGCCGACCGCATTCAGCCAGCCGCTGCGGTGATAGGGCGTGGCTTGTGAATGGTCGTTGACATAGTTGTCCCACTGAGCATCGTCAATTTGGCGGCGTGGCACAATTTTCAGGTTATCCGGTAACATGAACAGACCTCGGTAGATACAGTGGGTTGGCGTCTGGCTGCCGCCGAGCCATTAACTCGGCAGCTTCGGTAATGGTACAGAACTTTACATTCGCACGGGATTGCAAGTAGTGCAGCGAAGCACTTATGCGCTGACATATGTTGGCAAACGCATTGCGCTCAGGCAGCAGTCCGGTCGCACCGTCTATCAGGCTTGAGCTATGCAAATACATATGGATACACGGAGCCTGATTGGCGAGCACCGAATCGATAAGCCGGTTCATATCTTTACTGGAGGATAGCTCCGGACTCAGATAGATTTTCCGCAACAGCCTGGTGTGCCAGAGTACGCCCACCGCTTTTAGCCGGGCCAGCATTGACCGGGACATATGACTGTGGACCTTCTCTGCCAGACGCGCATTCTTTAAATTAAACCCCGCCGTGACCGGCAGCTCCATAATATCGCGCTGTGCGCCGGTGGACAGGGGGTCAGATAAGGACGGCCAGTAAGGCGTGGTGGGGGCACCCGCACAGGAGAAGTACTCATTCTCATAAAAGGGGTAAACGCTTGAATCTACTCGGAAGCCTTTGTTTCTGAGCAACGTCAGCACCTCACCATTCATCCCCCACCGGCCACTTCTGAAGGATCTGGGATGCACGCCCACCGCGTTCTCCAGGACGTCCATAAGACAATCGAGTTTTTCTTCTGTCTGATGCAGCGGTAAATTGACCACATGCGAGGAGGCATCCGTGGTTTCGCCAAATAACGGAGGATTGCACCACGGGTGCAGGTGGGCGCCAATTTCAGCGTGGCCTGACCGGGCAATATCCGAGATGACGGCCTGCGCTTGCGGGGCATTGGCCACCGCATAGTCCACAAAATACGTCGGCCGCACACCCAGCCCGGTACAATGTGCCTGAAACGCCGGCAATGTCTGAATATTATTCAGCGAGTATTCGGTAGACGGGAACTGGCTGCTCCAGTCCCACTCCTCTTCCGTGTCTATACTGAGAATAAAAAGTACTTCCGGTTTGCTCATATCAGCGGGCACCCAGCAGCCTGTCAAACAGAGTCATATACTCACTGGCCATGCGTTTGGCTGAAAAGTGGGTCTCTACAAACTCACGGGCGTTGCGCCCCAGTGCTTTGGCCTGGTCCTCGTCATTCAGCAGGGTCTCCCAGCAGGACAACAAGGCTTCCTTGTCTTTGAGCGGCGCCAGTAAACCTGTCTCCTTATGCTGGATAAGCTGATCGATACCGGGAATGTCATAGGCTGCTACCGGGGTTTCCATCGCACAGGCCTCCATCAGGCAGCGGGGGATCCCTTCCAGTGTTGATGACATCACAAAAAGATCGAAGTCTCTGAGCAGTTGTAACCTGTCATCTCTGAACCCCAGAAACTCAATCGCGTCGGAACTGTCAAGTGAGCGTGCATATTGCTCCAGGGCCGGGCGGGAGTCGCCGTCACCCACAAAAATCAGTTCAATATCCTGGCGCTTGTGATACAGGGTATCGAAACAGTCGAGAATATCTTCGATGTTCTTCCGGCTGATCATCTGGCCGACGAAGCCAATTCGCTTGCGGGGAAAGGGGGACGTGTCAGGCTTGGTCAGGCGCACGGCTTCTACCTCTGACAGGTCAACGCCATTCTGGATGTATTCAATTTTGTCATCTGCCACCCGAAATCCTTTCACATCTTCCAGTAACTGGCGTGATAAAGGCGCAACCGCATCGGCGTAGCGCATTACCTGGCAGCCTGCCCAGATAAAGGCACGTAATTTCAGGTCCTTGGCATTCTCAAATCCGTGGGGCGTAACCACACAGGGTATACCCGCTTTCCTGGCAGCCAGTACGCCAATGATGTCTGACTTATAGCCGTGGGTGTGGATCAGGTCCACGCCTTGCTCTTTAATCAGTTCAGCCAGCGACGAAATCACCCCCATATCAAATTTATTGCGCATGGGCAGGGCATGGGTGGCGCCAATCTTTTTAAACTCTTCCACCAGTTTGAGGTTTTCGGTACCTGGCTCAAGAGTGACGACAAGTTCGCTGTCAACGTGCTCAGGAAGATGTTTAGCCAGAGCCAAAATCCACCTTTCCGCGCCATAAAAACCGGTTGAACATATAAACTGTAATACTTTCATAATGTTATTTGTGTGAATCCGTTGTGACGTGGCTGAAAACACCTTTCAGGGTGCCAATGGTTCTTGCAGGAAAATACAATATATAGAAAAGCAGACAGGAAAAAGTACTGACTTGCTCGTTGGGTATCGATTTGACCCTGGCTGTATACGCTATACACGGCAGTAATCCTAATAGCAGGAAGGCAGCCGCTGCTGGCTGCATGCCCAGCATCAGTAATACAAGGGCGATGATAAAACTGCCGGTAACCGCCAGAGGCACCACAAAACTGGGGAGTTCCCGCAGCGGGACTTTGCGGCCGGTTAGCGAAGCAAGGTTAGACTGCCCGCGCCAGATTTCTTTTTTGAACATCGGGATAAACGCTTTATCTTCGCCAAGGTGCACATACTCAGTGGCAGAGGTATAAAACAACTTGCCGAGTTCGTTGACTTTGTCGGTGAAATAATAATCTTCGCAGGTCATCAGGTGTTCCGGGAACTGGCCTGCTTGCAGAAAGGTGGCTTTGCTTAAAAACAGGTTGCGTCCCGGTAAGAAATGAACAAAGGCGTCTACGTCGGCATTCGACAAAGCGGTGCGGATCCGCTCAAGTGGCGGCGCCTGGTCGCTATTGCGCTGCCGGGCGCTCACCAGCACCGTATGCGCCTGTTGCTGCAGTGTGGTGTACATGGTTTCCAGCCAGTTAGGAGCCAGGCGCACGTCAGCATCCAAAAAGGCTAAATACTCCCCCACCGCGTGGTGTGCGCCAAGGTTGCGGCTATGGGAAATGGTATTGCCTTCCTTATTGAACAGCACCGTCAATGGCATCCGCGATTTGAACGCCTCAATTGCCTCAGAGGCGGATGCATTTTGGCTTACCACTATCACCTCATAGGTGAGGGTGTCACAGCGCTGGGCGGCAATGCTTTCCAGTGTCTCAATAAGCATTGCCTCCCGGCCTTTGTGCGGGATGATAAAACTGGCAGTACAGGTAGGGCGGGTGTTGTCCATCAGGCCTGCTTCCTCAGAGCGGCGAACCGCTTTTGTAATTGTGCTACCTCACCTTTAAGCGAAAACGAACGCAGTGTGGTGAACAGGTAGGGAATAAGGGAAAATACTGGTAACTCACTGGTGCTGGCCTGCTCAGTCACAAGCGGGCGCGGTGCGAGGGCGTAGCCAGCCTCATGGTAATTTTGCATCATTAAGCACAGCACCCGGGTTGTCGCTGTTTCAGGTGACGCCTGCAGGCGCTGGGTGATCTGCTGGCGCAGTGTCTCACACTTATCCGCCAGCGCCTCACTCAGTGCAGCTGGCGCGTAAGCTTTGGCGAATGCCAGAATAGTGAGCTTGCGTAAGTCCTGCGCAGTCCAGGTTTCATTAGGAAACTCCAGCGACTGTGCGTGTTCAAGGGTGAGCGTTTCATGCTCAGCCATCCAAACGGCATAATGCAGCAGGCTGTCTACTGCGTACCGGTAGGCATGCTCGTCCACCTGACTTTCCTGTTCCAGGACAGTGATGTAACGACAAAGAGCCTGTAAGAAAACCGTGTAAAACCAGGTGTTTTCTTTGTCATCCAGATTCCGGCTGGCAATACAGTCGGTAGGAGAGACGGTATGCTGCACGATAAACGCGGCACGCTGCAGGTCCTGGGAATTATTTAGCAGGGCGTAACGGTCAAGCATGGCCTGCAGATAATTGCCGGTACCACGGTCAAAGGGATACTGGCCACTGATAATATCCTTACTGTCTGCTGTCTTTGACTTTCGCATCGCCAGCAGCGCACCAAACACTGTGCCGTCACCTTCGTAAACATGCTCTATCCAGTTACACAGTCGCAATAATGCATCCCGGGATGCGTCGCTGCCGGTTAACAGAAAGTGCAGTAACAACCCACTGGTATAACAGTGCTGGCCGCCCGGGCCACCGCCCCCGGCATGATCCTCGTACACGTCGGCAGGCTGATGTTTAGAGTAGGTGCGGTGCGTAGCGGTACAGGCCTCCACATAATGATCGGTATGCCAGAACATCCCTCCGGAATATTCTGGCTTATCCTGCGTGGTGTGATAAACATCAATATCGGCCACGTGCCTGGCCAAATCATCCGCCAGGGTAAACCATTGCTGATTGCCGGTTAATAGCCACTGCTGCAACATGCCGTAGATTGGGTCATACTGGTTATTGTAGTGAGAAATAAATTCGCTTTTATCAGGCGTCAGGGCCTTTTCATGATCCGCATACAGCTCACCAAAATGCCGCCATCCAAATTCATCTATGGCCAGGCGTTTTGTGAAAAAGCCGTGCTCCTCTGACAGACCAGCCTGGATCAGATCATGCAATGCATGCTGGCTGGTCTCGGTGGTAAAAAAAGGAATGGCCTGGCTCTGAGCGACAGCTTCAGGCAGAACCTTAATAACAGGGGCCGGGGCTGTCAGACGCGTTGGCGAAGGGGAAAATACTAACCTCCGGGTTTTTTGCTCACCGGGCTGCAGTTCAGTTTCTGGCCCTGCGGCGCAGCCTAGCAGGCTTACTTTTGCGGACTTCTCTGTGGTATGAATACCGGCCGGAAAATTTTGCCAGAAGTGACTGATGGCTACGTGTAAATCTGGCGAAATCTGCAGGACAGGGTTGGCATGCTCACCGCGGTGAACTACAACCCCGTCATCGGTTGTAACCCGGAACCCTTTAAACGGCAGCTCGACCTGATTGTCTTTGGTTACATGATTCCGGCTGTGCCAGTTAGGATGACCGCTGGATGCCTGATGCAGCGTTAAAGGCACCGGCTGCAATGCTTTCCCGTCCATCAGCAATGTGGGTTGTTCAGGGGATTCGATTTGGCAGCTGAGCTCGCGCAGGTAGTAACTGTTAGGGTCGCCCAGATCCCACTTCCCGCCTTCGTGGCGGGCGGCCTGCGGATTGGTAAAACTTATCTGGCTATGCAGTTCTCCGCTGGCTAACAACAATTCCAGCGTACACTCCGCCTGCAGCGCGCTGCCCGGAAACGTTAACGCCTGGGTAATTTGCAGCATCACCGGCCCCTTCGGCCCGGAAAGCAGTTTATGACTAAAGCGACGGGTGCTGGCCTGAATCGGCTGGTCATCTTCTGACAGGGCGGCGCACACGCCAGCCCACCGGGAGCCATCCGGGAAGTTCACCACCGGTTGATGGTAATAAAAACGCATCTCGCCACCGGGTACCCTGACTGACAAATGGTCAGGGTTTACCACCAGAGGCGAATTGAGCTTAAGATTAGTATTTACCGACGCCTTATCAGCGAACAACGTGAGTTCGGTATCAGCCGGCAAGTCCAGTGTGCCGACTACGCGAATCCATTTCACACTGTTATCAGGCCAGAACGCGGTTGGCTGACAGGCCAGCGAGTCCAGAAGAACGCCTTCGGCATCGTACACCGCAAGGGGCGCCTGAGCCGCCACGCGATTCCGGGGTAATGGCAGCCCAATAGATACCGCACAGGCCGTGATGGCTGTAGACTGGCTGTTAGAAATAGTGAACGCGGCGCCATAGGACTGCATTGGCTTTGAATTCCCTGTCGTCAAAAAATCGCTGTAAGACTTTACCTACTTTTTCCAGAGGTGCCAACGTTTGAGGCGGGCGACCTTGGCGTTAAACCTTTGGAGCTGTTTTATGACACTGCTTTTTGCTGAGGGAAGCAGAATATCGAGCGTGTAAAGCGAATAGCTCTCATTACTAAGCGACTTTTTATACCGGCTGAAGCCTGCGAGAAAGTCGTAACACGCTAAACCTTTACTTGCGTAATCCTGCAGCAACAGATAATGCAACACATAGCCCGGTTTAATTTTGTTGTCGGTAAAACGGTAGTTCATACCTGAACAGTAGAAGTATACTTGCCGGTTCCAGAAAAAGTTCAGGCTGTAGCCCAATAATTTTTTGCCGGCGGTCACGCTGACCAGCTTGGCATGCTCAGGGTAGGCTGACAGCAGCTGCTTATGATGTGCCACAAACGCGGGGTTATCGAAACCACTGCCTTGTGACGTATGCCCCCAGCGTTCACGATGCAGATCTGCCATCTCGTCAAATCCCTGCTGCAGCTCATGCGGTGCGGTCAGCGTTGCCACCTCAAGGGGGCCGTATTCTTTTTCTAATAGCCGTATACTGCGCCGGATTTGCGAGCGGGTATTTGAGGACAGCTGTGAGTCAATACTTTGATCGTTGAAACAAAATTTAGCGGCAAACTGCTGTTCACAAGTCATGGTTAATTGTCTAAACCCGGCCACTGCCTGCCATGCCTCAGGCGTATGGGTCATACTCACGGTGAGCCTGTGTACGCCATTTGACTGCAAATAACTGATTAACGCGTCAATGCACAGCTGCTGGTCGATGACAGACAGGATGCAGTTGTACTCTATCCAGATTTGATCCGCACCGGTGTGCCCGGTTTGGTTAAGATAAGCTTGCCGCCAGCTAAACAAACCGCGCTGTTGTCGGCGCTCACCGAGGAAAGTGACGCCCACAATTTGCCCTTGCTGCCTGAAAACAATGAGCTCCGGCGTCCGTGAGTGGCTATTCAGCCATGTCGTTATCCAGGGTACCGAGGTAAAAAAATGTTGCTGCGGTAAGGCCGTGGCCAGTGGCGCTACAATGCTGATGATATCTTCGGCTGAACTCTGCGGGTAGCGTTCGGCGGTTACTTTTCGCTTCTGATTCACAATAACACTACTTCTAATTGATTATCACTCTACTAATGAGCCACAATGCGATGAACGTCTGGCTAGTTCTGACAAGAATTTAGCGTGCTAGAACACATTTTAAAGCCGAGGAATGATCATGTTTAAAAAGGGAATGCTCTCTCTTACCATTGCTACCATACTGTTGACCGGTTGCCAACCCGCGACGCCCGAAGAAAGCTTGCAGGCAGCCCAGGAGGCTATGAGTAAACAGAACTACCAGGAAGCGGTAGTGGTTTTAAAAAATGCCGCGCAAGAGACCCCTCTCAATATGGAGATTAGAGAAGCGCTTGGCCAGGCCCTCTATTATCGCCGTGATCTTGCTGCAGCAGCCAAAGAGCTTACTACGGTGATTGAAGATACCTCATATCAGCATGAGCCGGCCAGTGAGGATATGTTGTTCGCCAGTTTGTATTTCTCAAACCGGGTGGAAGATCTGGTGTTAATTGAAGAGAAACTGGGTGATAACGCCAGTGACAACATGAGTTTGTATGCTGCGGTAGGGGCATTGGTAATGAATCCTCAGGCCCCTGGCCAGATCGACGTGATTCGGGCTACGAGTGCAGCCGAAAACGTTCTTCGCACTTTTCAACTGATCCGCAAGGGCGACCTGGCTGGGGCAAAGGAAGCCTCGGAAGTGGAAGTTAAGTCAGACATGCCGGTACTCGATACGGTTTTGCATTTTACCCATGCCCGTTTACTGGCACAGGAAAACGCATTCTCTGAAGCGCTTACCCGGTTGCAGCCTGTTTATGAAGAATTCCGAAACATAGCAGTAGTGGCTATGTTTAACGCGGAACTGCTTGTAAGTCTGGGGGAGTTAGAGAAAGCCGAAAAGATTACCCAGGCCTGGCTGGAAGAAAAACCCAAAATGCCGCTCCTCAATCAGATTCAGGCTGACATCGACATGCAACAGGGGGAGTTTCAGTCGGCTATCCTGCACGCGGAAATCGCAGCGCAAGCAAATAGCGCCAGTGTTAAAGCCAATATCATCGCAGGTCTGGCCGCACTCAAAGTGTCCAGTTGGGAGAAAGCGTATACTTATCTGACCCGCGCCCATAACCAGGCGCCAGAGTATGCCAAAGTTAAGCGCCTGCTGGCCCGGGTGCAGCTGGAGCTGGGGTATTTTGAAGAGGCTACCGCCGTTTTACAAACGCTGGAAATGCAAAGTGAAGAAGATTCAGCGTTTTTAATTTCGGCAAGCGATTACCTGTTTAAACATGGCAACCATGATGAAGCCAAGCAAGTACTTGAGAGCAGTCTTGGACGGGCGGAAAACGACCAGGCAATTTTGCTTCAGCTATCGTCCCTGCAGATGTCTACCTCTGATGAGGCTGTGGATCAAACCATCGAGCGGATGCTGGCATCCGACAGTGAGAGTATTGGCGCTAAGTTTTTGCAAATCCAGCGTCATGTAAAAGCGGGAGATTACGCGGCAGCCGAAGAGGTTGTAAAAACATTTGACGATCAGGCAGGCACGACTGCCAACGTGTTGCGGGCAATGATTGCAATGGGCCAGCAAAATCATGAAACGGCATTGCAATATACCGATAAGGTCTTCGAACAAGACGCGGAAAATATGAGCGCATTGCGAATTGCAATGATTGCTAATTATCAGCTTGGAAACTATGCCGAAACACTGAAGCAGTCCGAGCGACTTTTACTGGCACAGCCGTTTTCGTGGATCACAGTCACTGACTACCTAAAGCTGCTTGAGGACGAAAAAGTAAACGTTGGTGAGATCCTCAGCTCAAAGCGGAAGGAGAATCCGGATGCTGCCGGTTTCAGAGTAGCGAGTGCAGTTTATTATTTTCGGAATAGCAAGTTTGAGGATGCAATTTCACAGCTTGTGCCAATAGAAGCTACGCTTGCCCCCTTATTTAAAAAACTGTTAGTCAGTGCGTATTTAGAAAAGCAAAGTTTTAGCGAAGCTGAGGGCGTGGCCAGGCGCTGGCTGGAACAGGACGCCGGCAATAACGAGGCCGCGCTGACGTTAATCGGCATTCAGGAATTGGCAGGAAATATCGGCCGGGCAACTCAATTGGCTGAAAAGTATGGAAAACAATTTCCCGCTGATATGCGATTTAATGTATCGCAATTTTACCTGCTGATGAGACAAGGCGAGTTTGAAAAGGCTGAAACTCTGTTAGTGGAGCTAAGACGCAGTGCCATACCCAAGGGCCTGTTGTCTCAGTTTGAGGGCGAGTTAGCCATGGCTGACCGCAACATAGATAATGCGATTAACCACTTTGAATCTGCGCTCAAGGAGTCGAAGAACTTTGGCACTGCAGTAATGCTAGCCCGGGCCTATGGCCTTAAAGGCAATACCGATAAAGGACTGGCGGTTTTGGAAACGACGGCAGCGGCAATTGACGGAAGCGACACCAAAATTCAGCACGCTATCGCGCAATACAGCATGACGTTCGGCATGCCCGAACAAGCGGTTAAGACGTACAGAAAAATACTTGCGGCGAATGCGGATGATGCTCATGCGTTAAATAACCTGGCG
>JBPEWW010000077.1:0-5752 GCA_052032275.1 Alteromonas sp.
CCATCACTGTTAAATTCATAAATTTCCCACACTTTTTTAGATCTGGGTTTACACTTAACTGAGAGGTAACGTCTGGGCCAGCGCCTTACTGGTCGGTAATAACGGTACGGAGACAACCCTATGATTAAGTACAACCACATCCTTGCTGTTATCGAGCCTGACAATGATAATCAGCCCGCGCTGTCCAGGGCCCTCGAAATAGCCGAAAAAACCGGCGCGACGGTCACCGCCATCATGGTGGTTTATGACTTTTCCTATGACATGACGACCATGCTCAGCCCCGACGAGCGCGAGGCAATGCGGGACGCAGTCACGAAAGACAGATCGGCGTGGCTGGCCGCTCAGCTGAAAAATCAGGGTAACGACAATGTGGAAGTGGTCGTGGAGTGGAACAACCGGGCCTTTGAGGCCATTATTCACTATGTCCTGGATAACGAAGTCAATCTGGTGGTAAAAGGAACCAGGCGGCATGACGATCTGGCGTCTGTCATATTCACCCCTACTGACTGGCATTTATTGCGCAAATGCCCTTCCCCCGTATTACTGGTAAAAGAGCATGGCTGGCCCATAGACGGCAATATCATTGCCGCGGTAAACGTGGGCACGGAGGATGATGAGCACGCCCAGCTTAACGACAAACTCACTCACATTGCCCGGGATTACGCCAATTTACTCAGTGGCCACGTACACCTGGTCAACAGCTATCCGGGTACGCCACTGAATATCGCTATTGAGGTGCCCGGTTTCGATCCCGATCGCTATAACCATTCGGTGCGCATGCACCACTTGGAAGAGATGCAGGCACATGCCAAAAAACACGCGATTTCTGTTGACCACTGTCATGTGAAGGAAGGCATGCCAGAAAAGGTGGTGCCGCAAATTGCCCGGGACATTGATGCGGAGCTGGTGATTATTGGCACGGTAGGACGTGTGGGATTGTCAGCGGCACTCATCGGCAACACAGCCGAACACGTTATTGATGATTTGGATTGTGATGTCCTGGCCGTGAAACCAGATGACTTTCACTGCCCGCTGCGTTAGGAAAACCTGCAAAATTTGTACAGCGGCAAGGTGACGAACGCCGCCCCCGTTCGCTATAATGGCGTTTTGAGCAGTATGAAATAAGCGTTAATTCATGAGTGTATCCGGAAATCCCGCACCAGCAAATGCGTCGGCATCGACCACCAGTAAGCAAAAATACAGTTTCAACAAGCTTCAGAAGCGCCTGCGCCGCAATGTGGGTAAAGCCATTGCCGATTTCGGTATGATTGAAGAAAACGACAAGGTAATGGTGTGCTTATCGGGCGGCAAAGACAGTTACACCATGCTGGACGTGCTGCTATACCTTAAGAAAATTGCGCCTGTTCACTTTGATATTATCGCGGTAAACCTGGACCAGAAACAGCCTGGTTTTCCTGAGCATGTGCTCCCAAACTACCTGGAGAGCCTGGGCGTTGAATACCTGATTGTTGAAGAAGACACGTACTCTATCGTCAAAGACAAAGTGCCGGAAGGTAAAACCACCTGTGCCCTGTGCTCCCGTCTGCGTCGGGGAATTTTATATCGCACCGCGAGTGAGCTGGGTGCCACCAAGATTGCGTTGGGTCATCACCGTGACGACATGCTGGAGACATTATTTTTGAATATGTTTCATGGCGGCAAGTTGAAATCCATGCCCCCCAAACTGGTGAGCGACGATGGTAAGCATATTGTTATCCGGCCACTGGCGTACTGCACCGAAAAAGATATTCAAAAGTACTCTGATGCCGTAGCGTTTCCGATTATCCCCTGCAATTTGTGTGGCTCACAGGAAAACCTGCAGCGCCAGAATATTAAAGCCATGTTGCAGGATTGGCATCGCCGCTTCCCAGGCCGGATTGAGAGTATGTTTCGGGCCATGCAAAACGTGGCTCCGTCCCACCTGGCAGATAACAGCCTGTACGACTTTCAAAATATCGCCCGTTCCGACGGGCCGGTAGCGGATGGCGATATTGGCTTCGATGCTCCCACGTTTGATGCCCCGCAAGCGCCGGCTGAACAATCAGACAATGGCGTTCAGGTGATTCAGGTAATGGATACAACACAATGAAGATTGGTATAGCACTGGGTTCGGGTGCCGCGAGAGGCTGGGCGCATATCGGTATCATTCAGGCGCTGGAGAAACTCGGTGTCAATATTGATGTGGTGGCCGGAAGTTCGATTGGCGCCTATGTTGGCGCCGCTTATGCCAGCGGCAAGCTGAATGAATTAAAAGCCTGGTCAGACAGCCTCACTGAATGGCAGGTATTGTCACTGATGGGCGTGGGCATTCGGCGTGGCTCGCTGGCCAGTGGTCAGAAGGTGTTTGATAAACTGGCCAAGGATTTTTGTGCGCCCACCTTCGAGGAAATGAAAAAACCATTCGCCGTGGTAGCCACAGATTTATACACCGGTCGCGAAGTGGTATTTAACAGTGGTGAAGTTGGAGACTCGGTGCAGGCCTCCTGTGCTATTCCTGCGCTGTTCAGCCCGGTGGCCAATGAAGATCGCTGGCTGGTCGATGGGGCCGTCGTCAACCCCGTCCCGGTTAATCTGTGTCGTCAGCTCGGTGCAGACTTTGTCATTGCAGTGAATTTAAACGCTGATTTCCGGCCGCAACGGTTGGTAAAAGCGCGCATGGAGCATGAAGAAATACAGCGCAAAACAGATAACTTCTTTGCCAAAAGCCAGAATGTGGTGCGCCAGTGGTTCTCACCTGAGACCAAGCCTGACAAGCTGAACCCACCAGGCATCTTAAGCATTATGAGCAGTTCACTGGAAATTCTCCAGGCCAGAGTCACCCGCTCCAGGCTGGCCGGCGATCCGCCGGACATTGTTATTGAGCCTCAGCTTACTGATGTCGGCCTGATGGAGTTTCACCGCGCCGAAGAAATGGCCAGACGTGGTGAAGAAACAGTGAACCGCCTGGCAGAAGAGATTCGCTACCAGTTGGTCATCAGTTAATCTGGGGCCGCAATAAAAGACTGAAACAAGCGACCTGAGCACACCAGGTAAGGTGTGTGCCCTGGCAATGCCGTTCTGCTATCCGCTGCGGCAAGCAACGCCTTACCGCATTGTGCCCAGGTCGCTTCGCGTTACCCTTTGGACGCCATGGCCGTTATGCGTAACGGCTTTTCTGGCAGTTCGATGCCCTTCCCCTGGTCCAGCCAGTCCATGTCCAGCATAAGCATGCCGTTATTGACCGCCGGGGCATCCTCAATCAGGTAATCGAGGTTGGGATCTGAGAAGTGCACCATAAGGCCTTCAACGGTAGGCATCATAAACGACAGAAAGCTGCCCATCTCATTAAAAAACGCCCGGTAGTTATCCAGCAGTTCGTTCAGTTCGTCAGCGGTGTACGACTGCTTGATGTAAGCTGCCTTGGTTTCTAGCTGTACTGACATGTCGCACACGTTGGCAGCTTCAGCCAGGTCGATTCTGATCAGCGCATCGGCCATCTTCAGCACTTTTTCAGACGGTACGGTAAAGCGGTTTTCTTTACTGACCTCCAGCGGCAGGGTTTGCTTATCGGTGACGATTTCAGCGTTGTTTATCTCGCACAAGCGCCCCTCACCGACCCGTAAAAAGCCAAACGCAAACTGCAGCGCATTGGTATCTTCACTGTTTAACTTACGAACGTGACTATAGAAGCGACTGTATTCCACCTCGATGGTTTCTGCACCTAGCGGGAAACTTAACAGTGTGGCCAATGCCACTACCCATACATTCTTCATTCTGTGAGGTACTCCTGATTAAACTCAATCATATTCTGTAGCTCTTCTACATACGCGGCACCGCGCTCGGAATAATTCATTAGCCCTTCGGCCAGCGCCACCCCACTGATTGGGATCTGGTTTGCCCGCAGGCGACTGCGGATTTCACGAAGCCGTTTATAAGCATCGTGGCGGTTAATATTCCGCATGTAGGTGTAGGTGGCACGGGACAGGTTATCAAATTTGGCCACCTCATGGCTGGCGCCGTCGTTTCGCTGTGAGGGCACAAAGCCACAGCCTTTCCGGAAACACCACAAACCGAAAAAATTATAGCCTTGTTGTGCAAACCGGCTGGTACCCCAGGCCGACTCATTGGCCGCCTGCGCAAGCACCAGTTCAACCGGCAAAATGTCTACTTTCTGGAGCAGGGCCATAATCCGGTCCTTATCCGGCGCATCAGCTTTCACGCGATACTCTTCAGATAACCAGTCAATTCTCTCGACATCATCGTCATCCAGGGTTTCATTGGCCATGACCTGACGCAGAAGTGTTTGCAAATAATGACGCAGCGCCAGCAGGTAGGCGTTTTGTTTCTCAACTTCGGGCTTCAGGTAGCTGAAAAACGCTGCCTTTTTTTCCTGCACATTGTCAATCGCGGCGAAATCGGGTACCGGTTTACGCGCTTCGGTGGTCTCTGGCACATCCAGAATATCGGGCTCGCGGCTGGCCAGGATCCAGGCATTAATAACAATCACCCCCAATACACCCAGGGTGATAAGGACAATTTTAACGGTTTCCCGTTTATGCATCGAAGGTTGACTCATGCTGTTTACCTGCTGAGAGTGACTGGGCCTCTGAGGCACCTACCATATCGGCGTACAACACCCCAATGGCGAAAAAGTACAGTGGCATTACCCATAATAACGCGACACCAAACGTGGCTACGCCAATGCCCATTAGTACTAAAAACACGCCAGTAAAGAGCAACATATGCCAGAAGTATCTGTTTACAATCCGGCAGGACAGCAGTACGGCCTGCACGGCAGACAGCTGTCTGTCGGCGACCAGGGCCAATGCAAACGTGGTGGCGACCATAATGTAGATGCCCGGGATAATCAGCAGTGCTAATCCCAGTTGGGTAAGAATGGCCACAATTAACTGGGTAAGGGCGACCACGATGGTGATGGGCAGATAGCTGAACACATCCATGACCTTCACAGACTCATTACGCGCCCCCCGCACCCCCATCATATACAAGCCGGTTTGCAGGGGCGCCAGCAACAGTATGGCGCCTATCTGAAGAAAGCCACGTTGCTCCGCTGGCAACGACTCAAAGACAAGGGCGAGGACTACCAACACCAGAAACACGACCACACAGGCCTGCACCATGGCTGAAAAGTGGGTTTTAACCAGTTGATTGGCCCGTATCAGGGTCCGCCGCAAATCAAACTGGTAACGCCCTTCAAGAGTGGCGTCCAGATTATCCGTGCGGGTAACGGGTGATTCTGAGTGTGGGTTGTTTTGCGTCACGCAAGGGTCTCATCAGTCTTTATAAACCCACGTAGTGTAACGCATTGTGCGCGCTAACCCTACTACATCCAGACAAGCTTAGCCGCTAACCCAATCAGGAGTACACCCATCATACGATCCAGCCAGTATCCCTTGGCACCAATGAGTTCAGCCACACGGCTGGTACTCAGCAGGTAAGATAAAAAACAGAACCACAGGCCGGTGGCGATGGCCAGGTAAACCCCATAGCCCAGTTTGACGGTAAACGGCGTATCAACACTGATAATGGCGGTAAACAAAGAAAGAAAAAACAAAGTGGCTTTGGGATTGAGCCCATTGGTAAGAAAGCCAGTCCACAGGGCTTTTTTATCGGATATCTGGCCGCCGTGGACCCGTTTTTCCTCACTGACGACCGTATTTTTTTTCGGCGGACCGCTTCGCAGCGCGCCCACTGCCAGATAAACCAAATAGGCAGCGGCCAAATAGCTGATGGCTGCATATAACCAAGGAGT
>JBPEWW010000078.1:0-1945 GCA_052032275.1 Alteromonas sp.
ACGCCATCCGGACATTCTTTAAATGCCCCGGCGCCGGCACTGGCGTAATAAATCGACTGGCCGGGGGGCCAGAAAATCACCCCAATTACCGGCACGTTGTTTTCAATCAGCGCGATGTTTACGGCGAAATCGCCGCTGCGGGCAATAAATTCCTGGGTGCCATCAATCGGGTCGATGAGCCAGTAGCGATCCCAGGTTTTGCGCTCTGCCAGCTCAGCGTGCTGGTTTTCCTCCGACAGGATGGGAATGTCCGGGGTCGCTTCCTGCAGCCGCTGCGTAATGATGTCATTGGCCAGAAAGTCCGCGCTGGTCACCGGCGAGCTGTCATCTTTTTCATAGGCGTCGAAGTCGCCTTTGTCGTAAATTGCCAACACGGCTTCGCCCGCCTCCCGGGCTACGCCTTTGGCTAACTCCAGTAATTCAGCATAGGGATCATCTGCCATTTATGTATGCTCCTTAAGCCACTTCTGCGCTAATAACAGCGCGGCGATACCCCGGGCTTCAACAAAGTCGTGACGGTTAAGCAACGCATCCGCCTCGGCCAGCGGCCAGTGCACGACTTCCAGCGGTTCCGGTTCGTCCCCGGGTAACCGTTTCTCATACAAGTTATGTGCCAGTACAATGGTCATGGTGGCATTGAAAAAGGTCGGGGCCATACTGACCTCATGAATGGTCTCCAGGTGTTCGGCGCCATAACCCGCTTCTTCCTGTAATTCCCGGTTGGCGGCCTGCAGTGGTGTCTCACCGGGATCAATCAGGCCCTTGGGAAAGCCCAGCTGGTAGGAGTGGGTACCGGCGGCATACTCACGTACCAGCACCAGATGACCGTTCTCCAGCACCGGCACGATCATTACCGCACCACGGTTGTGCCCGGCCATGCGTTCAAACTGCCGGGTCGCGCCGTTGGAAAACTCCAGATCCAGCTGTTCCACTTTAAACAGCTTACTCTGGGCAACAATTTTGCGCTGATGAATGTGCGGTAGTGGTTTGTCTGGATCAATATTTCGCATGTCTCTCGCTACAACTTTCGTTATCATGGCGGTGTTAAATAAGCTTACTGTATTATAAGGAAAACCGCTTGCCATTTCTGCCCTGGAATGAAATCGACACCGTCTTGCTGGATATGGACGGTACCTTGCTGGATCTACACTTCGATAACCACTTTTGGATCGAACACATCCCTAAAAAGCTGGCAGAAAAGACCGGTGAACCCCTGGCACGTACCCGTGAAGCCATGCTGGCGCATTATGAGCGGGTGATGGGTAAAATTCAGTGGTATTGCCTGGACTACTGGGCCAAAGAACTGGATATGGACATCATGGCCGCCAAGCGGGAAGTGGAGCATTTAATTACCATGCGTGACGATACCCTCCCGTTTCTGGACGCGCTGCATGCCAGCAACCGGCAGGTGGTACTGGTAACGAACGCCCACCCGGACAGTCTGTCGCTGAAAATAGAACATACCCGCTTAGACAGTCATATCGATACGCTCATCTCTACCCACGAATTCGGTGTGACCAAGGAGTCACAGTCGTTGTGGCAACAGTTACAGGCGCGCCTGCAGTTCGATCCTGCCCGCACGCTGTTTGTGGACGACAGCCTGCCAATATTAACAGCGGCCCAGCAATTCGGGATCCGTCACCTGCTGGCCGTCAGCAACCCTGACAGCCAGCAACCCGGGCGCACCATTGATGAATTTCCGGCGGTGCATGACTACCGCACGCTACTGGATGCGATTCGTCAGCACCCGGTGACCCGCGCCGGCAGGCAGGAGCAATAATATGACAGACTGTTTTGTGGGGTCCACCAATCCGGTGAAGCTGCATGCCGCAGAAATTGCCTTAAGTGACATGCTGGAAATGCCGGTGCTGACTGAAGGACTGGTGGTCGACAGTGGTGTCCCCGGGCAACCGCTCAGTGCCGAGGATACCCGGCAAGGGGCCAT